>JBDUBO010000024.1:0-43399 GCA_040004115.1 Gammaproteobacteria bacterium
GAAGCCGTTCTTTGCCGGCCCTCGGCCGCCGCTCCGCCTTGCGACCAGCGAGCGAATTGCCGAGGATGTGATGAAGTTGACCTACGTGCCTGCCTAATTGCACGTGTCCCCGTCCGGACCATGCCCGTGACACCTTTGACGCTCGATACCCGGCCCGAGGCCCTCGACATCGACCTCGCGATGACCGCTGTCATCGTGGTCGACATGCAGAATGCCTTCGCGAGCCGTGGCGGCCTGCTCGACCTCGCCGGCGTGGACATTGGCGGCGCCAACGCGGTGGTGCGCACCATCGGGGGTATCCTCGATGCGGCACGGGGTGCGCGCGTTTTGGTGGTATACCTGCAGACGGGCTATAAGCCGGACCTCAGCAATGGCGGGGGACCGGCGTCCCCGAATCCGCGCAAGGAAACGGCGCTCTGCCTCATGCGCGCGCGCCCTGAACTGAAGGGGCAACTACTCGTCGAGGGTACCTGGGACTTCCAAATCATCGACGCGCTCGCGCCGCAGGCGGCGACGATATTTAATGTCGAGTCGTTCTTCGGCTGGACGCTTAATTCGCGTACGCTGATTGATGCGCTCGGGGCCGCGCGCGCGACCTGAATCTGCTCCAGTTAGTTACTTGCAAACGAGGGCGGCATCTATCGAGGGTCTTGCTTGCCGTCACTCAATGGATTTAGTCTGGCAGGCCTGCGAAATGGGAGATCGTGATTTGCGCCAATTACTGACCACGGCGGCACTTGCCGCAATGCTCGCTGCACCCGCGATTGCGGAAATCCGGCCGGATCAAACTGCGTTCCGAGGGCTATACAAGGAACTCGTCGAGACCAATACGACCCTGTCCGCCGGGAGTTGCACGCTGGCGGCGGAGCGCATGGCGGCGCGGCTAAAAGCGGCCGGATTCAAGGACGACGATCTACGATTGTTCAGTGTGCCCGAGCATCCCAAAGAGGGCGGGTTGGTCGCGACCATGAAGGGGACCGACCCCAAGGCCAAGGCGATTTTGCTGCTCGCACACCTTGACGTCGTGGAGGCGAAGCGCGAGGACTGGACGCGCGATCCCTTCGTGCTGGTGGAAGAGAACGGCTATTTTTACGGACGTGGTACCTCCGACGACAAGGCGCAGGCGGCGATCTTTACCGATACGCTGATTCGCCTGAAGCAGGCCGGAACCAAGCTGCGCCGGCCCGTGAAACTGGCCCTGACCTGTGGCGAGGAAACCGGCGGAGCATTCAATGGCGCCGACTGGCTGGCGACCCAGCACAAGGACTGGATAGACGCTCAATTCGCCCTGAACGAGGGCAGCGTCGGCCTTCGCGATGCGAGCGGCAAGCGGCTTTCGCTTGGTATGCAGGCAGGCGAGAAGGTCTATCAGGATTTCCGAATCGAGGCGAGCAACCCCGGTGGCCACAGCAGTCGGCCTCGTCCGGATAATGCCATTTACAGCCTGGCCGCGGCCCTTGTGCGTATCGGACAATATGAGTTTCCCGTGCAGTTCAGCGACACGACGCGTGCCTATTTTACCGAGACGGCAAAACTGACCGGGGGAGAAGCCGGCGCCGCGATGACGCGGCTGATCGCTAATCCCAACGACCTTGAAGCCAGCGCCATAGTTTCGAAGGATCCGACCTTCCATTCGATGCTTCGCACCACCTGCGTCGCGACACGGCTGGACGGCGGGCATGCCAATAATGCCCTGGCACAGCGCGCGGGTGCCAATATCAATTGCCGGATGTTTCCCGGCGATCCGATTGACAATGTCCTTGCACAATTGGTCAACGCTGCCGCCGACACTTCGCTGACCATCGTGCCGACCGGCGAAATTAGCCCGACCCCACCGCCACCGCCGCTGACTCCGCTGGTTTATGGCACCGCCAAGACGCTGGCACAAAAGCACTTCCCGGGAGTTCCGATGCTGCCGGCAATGACGACCGGCGCCACCGATGGCCGCTATCTCAACGCCGCTGGAATTCCGACTTACGGGGTGCCGGGACGGTTCTCCGACCCCGATGGCAACGGAGTTCACGGGCTCAATGAGCGCAAATCGGTCGAGGGCCTTTATGAGGAGCGTGATTATCTTTTCGAGTTGATCCAGGCCTACGCGAGCAGTAAATAAGCGGCGTCCGACCGACCGTCACTCGCTCGGCACATTCCTGCAGCAGGGCCGTCAGGCGCCGTCGTACAGTGCTTTGTTAACTGTTGGAGCCTCGCGATCTAAATTTGAGCTCGGCGAACTCAATTTTCCTGCCGCCAAAATTTGCCTTGGGCGCAGTCGCGCCCCCGGCAAACGTCGGCGGGACGTAGGCTTTGAATCGCCCCGTTTCCAGCATCATTTTCCAGAATGGTTCGCACTTGCCGCATGTGTGACCGGGATGGCACGGATTGCCGCAGCCCGTGTCAGGCTGAATCGCCACTTCGATGCCGGACTCGTTCAGTGATGTCGCCATGACAATTCCTCAGATTGCAGCAGCTTGATTAAACGCTATTGACCTCAGCAAAAGTGCCCGCGTGAAGTGCAAATCTCCAATGTGCCGTGAGTTCGCGTTTTCATATCGGACAATGTCAAATGACAGCGCGCCGCGCAGCTACGCATTCGCCTGTTCCTGTAGGACGACTCAGGTCAACGAGTGCCAATGCACCCGGCGCCGGCGTGTATATTCAACCCTCCCGCGCGAGCGCACTTTGTAAGGGCAGACGTTGGCTGGTGCCAGTATTTGGGTCGATGCGGACGCTTGTCCGAACGTCATCAAGGACATTTTGTTTCGAGCGGCCGAGCGTACCGGCGTATCCGTGACGCTGGTTGCCAATCAAGCGCTGCAGATTCCCCGCATCCCAAGTCTGCGCGCCGTACAAGTATCCTCGGGGTTTGATGTCGCTGACGGAGAAATCGTCAAGCGCGTCGCCCCAGGTGACCTGGTCATCACGGCGGACATTCCACTCGCCGCCGAAGCGATCGCCAAGGGCGCCGAGGCCCTCAACCCGCGCGGCGAGCGTTATTCTCCGGATACCATTCGAGGAGTTCTCGCCATGCGTGATTTCATGGACACGATGCGCTCCAGCGGCAATGTCGGCGGGGGTCCGCCGCCGCTGACTCAGGCGAACCGTAACGCCTTTGCCGGCCATCTCGATACCTGGCTGGCGCGCCGGGCGGTCGCCTAAGTGGAGGACAAGTCAGTGGAGGATGGGTCAGGGCAAGGCGACGTTCCGCAAACCGTGGTGATCCCCTACGCCGAGTTGGCCACGGAGTTGCTGTATGCAGTCGTCGAGTCCTATGTGCTGCGTGAGGGCACCGACTACGGCGAGAGGGAGTTCTCGCTGGAAGACAAGGTGGCGCACGTCATCAATCAGCTCAAACGCGGCGAAGCGCAAATCGTCTTTGATCCCGCAACGGAGACCGTCGGCATCGTCAAGCCGTCCGGCCGGAAAGCTTAGGCCACTCATCGTTACTTGCTTTTGCATCGTCTCTGCGCACGAACGCCCACAGGAGACATAACGCGATGGCGAGGGTGAAGGCAAGCGGGAGTACGAATATGTACGCGCCAATGACTACGGCATTGAACAGAAAACCAGCCAAGTGTGTGGCGAGCATTGCTCGATATCTGCCTCCGTCGCGTGCAACATTGGCAAGCTGCCAGAGCAGTACCGCTTGGACGGCGAGCAGCCCACTTAAAGCGATGCCGAAGCCTTGATAGAAATCCCAGTAGCTGCGGACCGAGCCCATCGCAGAAAAACGGACATTGCGCATTGCGTCGACTACCGCCTGCTCGTTGGGTCCATGCACTGGAGCCCAGGGCATTCCTGCTGTGTGACCAGCGACGTACAAGGCAGTAAGAACCGCGCCAATCCTCAGTAACGTGTGTGAGCGCATTTGAAATCCCTGTTATTCAATTATTCAATTCTCGTGCGACCAGCTGCGGCGCCGTTTCGATTGCCATCCTCCTATTTGACGGCGTTCGCGAAAAGCTGCAGCAAGCCTACCCATCCACCGTCCACACCCTTGCGCATGGTTTCTCCTGCCGCCGCGCCCATGCGCTCGAAGTTGCGGTGTTCAAGCTCAACCCGCGTATGTCCGTCGGCCTCGGCGCTGAAGCGAACTTCTACCTCTGACGCAAATTGCTGGCGCGCATCGGATTTCCATTGTTCGTTGATTTCCCAGGTCACCACCAAGCGCCGTCCCGGCTCCCAGGCAAGCACATGGCCGACGGTGGCTTCAGTGCCGTCCTCAAATGTCGTATACCAGCGACCGCCGACGAACCCTTCGAGTACCGACTCGCGGATGGGTGCGGCGCCGATTCCATGCGACTTCGGCCACCAGCTGTCGATCCGGGCCGTAAAGACTTCAAAGGCGCGCTCGGGTGCGGCGAAGACGACGACGGATTTTCGTACGGGAGCGATTTGGATGGTCTGATTCACGATCATTTCTTCCTGTGTGCTTGATTGACTAATTCCGCCTGATCCTTGAAGGCAGCGAGTGCTTCGTCCCAAAAGCCGTCCAGCCAGCGACGCATTTCCCCGAGGCCATGGGGATCGATGTAATAGATGCGACGAGTACCGTCGGCTCGATCCGTCACAAGTCCCGCCTCCTTTAAGGCCTTTAGATGCTGAGAGACGGCCGGACGGCTCACTGGCAGGCCCTTCGCCAGGACGCCTACCGATTTCGGGCCCGAGCGCAATTTCTCGAAAACGCTGCGGCGCGTCGGATCGCTCAGACATTCCAGCGCTTTTTGGTAAGTCACGCCTTACGGTAAGTCAACACTTACCAACTGTCAAGCTGACATTGCCGCTTTCTGTGGTGGGCTCGTTGATCGCCCGCTAGGGCAGCGGATGACAGCGCGCCAAGGCGTCTTTTAGGGGGATCCGCGACAGTGTGCCGCGGTTAAATCTCCAGATTGTCGATCAGCCGCGTACCGCCAAGCCTCGCGTCCGCCAGCACGACCAAGGGATCATGTTTCGACGGCTCCCCGAGGTCGCTGCGCCGCCGTATTGCCACATAGTCCGGCTGCCAGCCTGCAGCACTCAGGAATTCCTGCGCTTCGCTCTCCAGCGTCTGCCAATCCTCGCGCCCGGATTTGACCGCTGCGGCCAGCGTGCTCAATGCGGCGTGCAGTTGCGCTGCCTGGATGCGCTGCGAGTCGCTCAAGTAACCATTGCGCGACGACAGGGCAAGTCCGGCGGAATCGCGCACGGTTTCCGCGGACACCACCTCAATGGGCAGCGCCAACTGACGCACCATGCTGCGGATTACGAGCAGCTGTTGATAATCTTTTTTGCCGAATACCGCCGCCGCAGGCTGAACCATGTTGAATAGCTTCAGCACCACCGTGCACACGCCGGTGAAGAAGCCGGGCCGCACCTTGCCTTCGAGTATGCCGGCAAGTTCAGTTGGTGCATTCACCGTGTATCCTTGGGGTTCCGGATACACCTCGGCGTCTCCGGGTGCGAATACCACGTCGCAGTCGCTGTCGTCCAGCAGTTCGCAATCGCGCTCGAAGGTGCGCGGATATTTATCGAAATCCTCGTGCGGGGCAAACTGCAGTCGGTTGACGAAAATGCTTGTGACCACGAGATCGCCGTGGTTTCGCGCAATGCGCACCAGCGACAAATGACCCGCATGCAGGTTGCCCATGGTTGGCACCAACGCGATTTTCTGGCCGGGTTTTCGCGCCGCCCGCAAACCGGCGACCGTCCTGATGATGTGCACGCTGGTTCCGGTCAGAAGCTGTGAATCGCATCGTCCGGGAATCGCCCGCCTTTGACCTCGGCGACGTACTTGCGCGCGGCCGTCTCGACGCCGCCGCTGCCGTCCATGAAGTTGCGCACGAACCTGCGCGGTTCGCCGATGGTGATACCCAGCATGTCGTGCAACACCAGGACCTGGCCGCTGCAGCCGGCACCGGCGCCGATCCCGATTGTCGGAATCGATAGCGAATCAGTCAGCTCGCGCGCCACCGTGGCGGGCACCAGTTCCAACACCAAGAGATCCGCTCCGGCGGCGGCGAGTTCCTCGGCGTGTCGGCACAGTACTCGTGCCGCCGTTTCGTCGCGGCCTTGGACCCGGTAGCCGCCGAGAGCGTGCACCGACTGCGGTGTAAATCCGAGATGAGCACAGACCGGCACGCCGCGATCGACGAGGAAGCGCACGATAGGCGCAGTCCAACCGCCGCCCTCGATTTTCACCATCTGCGCCCCTTGCTTCATGAGCAGGACGGCATTGCGCAGCGCGACTTCGGCGGATTCCTGATAACTGCCGAAAGGCATGTCCGCAATGATCCAGGCATTGCGATTGCCCCGGGCCACGCTGCCCGTGTGGTAGGCCATTTCCTCTATGGACACGTGCAGCGTGCTCGGCCGCCCCTGCAGCACGTTGCCGAGCGAGTCTCCCACCAGCAGCGAGTCGACACCGGCCCCATCCAGGAGCCGTGCGAACGCGGCGTCGTAGCAGGTCAGTACGGCGATTTTTTCGCCGGCGGCGTGCATCTCGCGCAGGCGGTGCAGGGTGACGGGTTTGCGGTTGTCCATGCCCTTATTGTGAGGCACGCCGCGCGTGTCGGCCAGCTAGTTGGCCGCGACGGTTTTAACCCTGAGTTTCTGCCCCTTAATCCAGCTATTGGTCCGGGAATCCAGCAGATCGAGCGGTAGTACGCCGCCGTTCAACATCTGATCGTGGAAGGCGCGCAGGTCGAACTTTCCACCCAGTTCCCTCTCCGCGCGGGTGCGCAGCTCGCGGAACTTCAATTGCCCCAACTTGTAGGAAAGCGCCTGTCCCGGCCACGCGATGTAACGATCCGTCTCGGACTGGATGGTGGGCTCGTCGATGGCCCCGGACTGCCGTAGGAATGCGACCACTTGATCGCGGCTCCACCCCTGCGAATGCAACCCCGTGTCGACCACTAGACGCACGGCGCGAAACAGCTCACTGGAGAGGCGGCCGTAGTCGCTGACCGGATCCTGGTAGAAGCCCACTTCCTTGCCGAGTTGTTCGGAATACAGCGCCCAACCCTCGATGTAACCCGAGTTATGGCTATGCTGGCGAAACTTGGGCAGGCCCACCATCTGCTGCGCCACCGACTGCTGCATGTGATGCCCCGGAATTCCCTCGTGGTAGGCCGTGGCTTCGTCGTCGATCAGCGAGCGCTGCGCAAAGTTGGACACGGCAACCACGATTCGGCCGGGCCGTTTGCCGTCGGGCGTGCCGGTTTGATAGTGAGTCGCGTTGGCCGCCTGAAATGCCGGCATGGCTTCGACCGTGACCGGCGAACCCGGGATGTAGTTGAACAGGCTGGGCAGCTTGGGCTGCATCTGGTCGACGTAGTTGCGGAAAACATCGACGATCTGCTCAGCGGATGTAGGCTTGTACTTGGGGTTGGTCGCAAGCGACGCGCGGAACGATGCCAGGTCCGCAAAGCCTTCCTTGCGCGCGATGATGGTCATCGCCGCCTGAATCCGCTTGATCTCCTGCAAGCCGATGCGATGAATTTGCTCGGGAGAAAGATCGCTGATGGTGGTGCGGCTGCGGATGTCGTTCAGATAGCGCCCCTTGCCGCCCGGCAGCGACGAGGCACTGAGCACGGTGCGTCCGTGGGGCGCGTACTCCGCGACGATGAAACCGGCAAAGGCCCTGTAGGCTGGCAGGACGTCATTGTTGACCGCGTCGGTGATCGCCCGAGTCAGGCGCTGCTGATCGTCCGCGTAAATGCCGGCGGGGAATTTCTTGATGGGCAATAAGAATGGATTCGCGTCGATGACCCCCTGACATTGCTCGGGAACTTTCTCGATGAGAAAACGCACGGGCACGAGTTTGTCCCGCAGGCCCGCACGCAGCACTTCTTGCGTCTGGTTAAAAACACGCGGGATTTGCCGCAGACGCGCGATGTAGTCTTCATATTGCTTCACCGAATCGAACGGCACAGCCAACGGCAGGTCCGCAAGCCGCACGTGAGGCCCATCCATCTGGCTCACCGGCATCTCGTATTCCTTGAAGGCATGATTTGCCATGCGCTGGCGCAGCGTGGAGCGCAGAACCGCATGGGATAGCATGTCCTGCTCGGAGAAGTCGCCGGTGGGAATGGCATCCAGGCGCGCGAGGAAACTCTGATCCCTGGCCTGTTGCTCGGCAATCGCGGCGAGAGAGTATTCGTCCAGCCTATCGTTGTAGCGATAGTCTCCATAAGCCGTTGCGCGTTCCGGGTGCGCCTTGAGCTCGGATTGGTAGTACTCCTCGAAGAGTGAGTTTTGCGATGCAACTCGCGATTCCACAGAGGCCCGTGAGGGTCCTTCGGATGCGTCCATATTGGCGGCAAAGGACATTGTGGCGGCCGCGCAGAATCCGCAGACGCCAAGCAGCAGAGAGAGGCATTTTTTGTTCATACTGGTAGGCTAACGGCTCCGCTATCGGGAATGCAATCATGACGTTCAAGACTTGGCTGTTATTTTTGGTGATGGAAACAGCGCTGTCCCTGTCGCCGGGACCCGCGGTGTTTTACGTGGTGTCGCAGGGCGCGCGCGGCGCATTGCGGCGTTCGCTGCCGGCGGCCGCCGGCATCATCAGCGCCAACGCCATATACTTCACGCTGTCCGCCACCAGCTTGGGCGCCATCATCGCCGCCAGCGCGCAATTCTTTACCGTCGCCAAATGGACCGGCGCGGCTTACTTGATTTATTTGGGGATCAAGGCTCTGCGCTCGGCCGGCGCAAGTCATGCGGTGGCGCTGGGGGACAGCATGCCGGCGGAGCAGGGTGATCGGCGCCGCGTCTACTTGGGAGCGCTCACATTGCAACTTGCGAATCCCAAGGCGCTGCTGTTCTTTCTCGCGCTGCTGCCGCAATTCATCGATCCCGCGCAGGCGGTGGTACCGCAGATGCTGATATTGGCGGCGACCTCGATGCTGCCGGAATTCTGCATTTTGCTAGGGTATGGCTGGCTGGCGCACCGCGCGCTGCGTGCGTCGGCGAAGTTCGGCGTGTCGAGCGGCATGAACCGCTGGCTGGCCTGGATCGAGGGGGCGGGCCTGCTCGGCTGCGCCACCCTTGTATTGAAATTCAATCGAGCCGCGCAAAATTGATACTTAACGAACGCTCAAACGACTTCTGCGGGTGCAAGGCATGAATACAGGGAGAGTTATCCTTAGGTCCGCTCGCAGCGCTGACATCGCCGTTGCCATGATCTTGGCGGCAATCATCGTCGCCCCCGCGAGTGCCGCGACGAACGCCGTCGTTGCGGCGCCTGTCCCTGCCGCGACACCCGCACTTGCCGCGACGCCGCAGCTGGTGCACCGATTTCTACGCGTCGAAATCTCGCCGAACGCCGCCTACGTGGCCTCCGTCGAAGGCGACTCGCCACCGAACGGATACTATCCACCGCTGCGAGATCTGGTGATCAGGCGCGTGCGCGACGGCGCGGCGCTAAAAATTGCTTTGCCCTGCGGCGCGGTTCCGCAGTGCTGGCCGGGTGCTCCGGCATGGACACCCGACGCCAAGCACTTGAGTTTCACTCTGCGGACTCCGGGTAGTCACGCGCGTGCTGTGTACACGGTAGCGGCCGACGGCAGCGGCCTTACGAAGCTGCTCGATTTCAGCGGCACCGTCGAGGATCTAAAGTATGGCCCGGACGGGCGGCTGGCGATGTTGGCCACGGAAAATGCCAACAAGGAGGTCGGCGCCACGGAGGCAGGTGCGCCCATCGCCGGGGATTTGGACGCGGCGACTCCGGAGCAACGCATTGCCATTCTCGACGGGGACAATTTGCGCTGGGTGTCTCCGCCCAATCTGTTTGTCTATGAATACGACTGGCGTCCGGGCGGCAAGGGGTTCGTCGGCACGGCCGCTCCCGGCGATGGCGACAACAATTGGTGGATCGCCAAGCTGTACGGGTTCCCCGCATCGGGGGGCGGCGACGGCAAAGTGCTCTATGCCCCGCCGCACATGCGCCAGCAAATCGCCATGCCGAAGGTGTCGCACGATGGTTCGACGGTCGCCTTCATCGCGGGCATTATGAGCGACTTCGGTTCCACGGGTGGGGACGTGTACACGCTGCCCATCGATGGCGGCGTGGCGCTTAACGTCGCTCCGGCGATGCGTGCGTCGGCCATTGCGCTGGCCTGGAGCTGCAATGGGCGGCTGCACGCCGAATTACTGGCCGACGACAAGACTCAGCTGGCGGATCTTGGCCTCGGCCGCGCACCCTCAACGCCGTTGGCCCTGTGGAACGGACAGGAGTCGCTCAGCAATGACGGCGGTTATGCTTCGGTCGCCTGCCCAACGGGTGTGACGGCGGTTGCGCATGAATCCTTTACGGTGGCACCCGAAATTCTGGTCGGCGCCCCGGGACATTGGCGGAATTTGACTTCCGTCAACGTCGGTCTGCGCACGCCGGCACGGGTCAAGAGTGTTTGGTGGCAAAGCGACGGATTCGGCGTGCAGGGTTGGCTGTTGCTGCCCGACAGTGCAGGCGGAAACCTGCCGATGGTGACCATCGTTCACGGCGGTCCCGCCGCGGCCGCGGTACCGTTCTTTGCCGGGCCCGGGCTCGCCACCGCATTGCTCGAGCATGGGTATGCGTTGTTTCGGCCGAACCCGCGCGGCAGCTACGGTCAGGGCGAGCGATTCACCCAGGCGAACGTGCGCGATTTCGGCTACGGCGACCTGCGCGATATTCTGGCCGGCATCGACGCCGCGGCGAAGGCTGCGCCCATCGATACCGCACGCTTAGGGCTCACCGGCGGCAGCTATGGCGGCTTCATGACAATGTGGGCGGTGACCCAGACCAATCGCTTCAAGGCCGCAGTCGCCTCCGCCGGCATCAGCAACTGGATTTCCTACTACGGTCAGAACGGCATCGACGGCTGGATGCTGCCGTATTTCGGCGCCTCCGCCTACGACGATCCGGCCGTCTACGCGCGGTCATCGGCGATCAATTACATGCGCAATGTGAAGACGCCGACCTTTGCCTATGTCGGCGAGCGTGATATCGAATGCCCCGCGCCGCAGACGCAGGAGTTCTGGCACGCCATGAGGGCTATGGATGTGCCGACCTCCATCATGATCTACCCGGGCGAGGGCCACGGGCTTCGCGATCCGGCGCACAATGCCGACGCCATGAAACGCACCCTGGATTGGTTCGACCGCTATTTAAAGTAAGGCGGCGCTGACCCCGGCATTTGACCGCCCGCCGCTTGGCACAGGGCTTGCTATTTCCGGGGCTATGAATCCAACACCAGCGATATCGCACTCACCGGCCGCGTCCGATTCAAATCAGTCTGGCGCCGCGGCCTTGACCAATTCCGTTAACTCCGGCGGAAAAGACCGAGATTTTGCAGCGACCCTGAGCAGAGCCGGCGCGAGGCCCGCCCGCAAATCGGCCGCGCATGGGACCGGCAATGCCGGTCCGGACGGCGGGCAATTGCCGGGGACGGGCAATTTCTCGCCGCCTCCGACCATGCCGGCGGCGACGAGCAGCACGACCGCCGGGGCGCCGGTTGGTGAGCGGGCCGGGCGCCAACGAGCAACCGATGGGCCGGGGCCTGCTGCGCGTATCGGCTCATTCGCAGGCGCGACCGCAGCTCAGAGCGACGCCGCGGCCAATGGCGCCATGTCCGGCCGGCAGGTCCAGCCAGAGGATCGGTCGGCACCGGGCGCGTCCAACGCCGCGCCGGGTGCCGCGCCGGACATCCGAGGGGCAGCGAGCGTCCCAGCCGGATTGGCGTTATCCCTAGCCATGCCGGCCTACGTCGTTGAGCCGGATGTGCAAGGCGCAGACCGCGGCGCCCCTGCCGGGACTGCATCCGCCGCAGCGCCGCTCGGCGATGCGAGACAGGATTTGGGACTCGCCCGGGCTGTTGACGCTGCTCAGGAGTTGGCGGTCCCGCAAGTTGCCGCCGCGGCAGGTGGCACCGCGACTGCGAACGCGACTGCAGCTGCGGCTGCGACCCTGACCGTGACCCAGCCTGTGACTGCGACTGCGACTGCGGCCGCGGCCGGCACCGCGACCGCTGCGCGAGGCGCGACGCGGGCACCATTGACGGTGGCGGCGGCCACTGCGGCCAACAACGCCGCTACGTCTGCACCTAGCGCAGGCACTGGCAGTGCCGCGACCCCGACAAACATCGCTGCATGGACAGCCACCGATCTCACGCCGCAAGGGGCAACCGCGGCGGCGATGGCGGCAGTGACCGGCATCGTCGCCGACAACTCGGCGGCCACCGATTCCACTTTGGCGCCGCCGACCGGGTTGCCGACAACTGACCCAGGCGCTGCAATGAATGCCACCGGCATGAACGGCGCGGCCGCGCCGGGACTCCCGGTTTCCGCCGTCGGATCCGCGGCGGCAACTTCAACTGCCGGGGCGGTTACCGCCACCGCCGGTACCGCTGCGGCGGAAAAGCATACCGGCAGCGACAACGGTGATTCCCCGACATCGGATGCATCTTCCGGATCGCCCGGCGTAACGCAGCTATCCGTCAATTCTTCCGGCTCCGCTGATGTCGCTGCGGCGCCGACAGTGAAAGTCGCTGCAGGGGTGGGTACGCCGGAGTTTGGACAGGGTCTTGCGGACCGCGTGTCCTGGATGGTGAACAACAATCTGTCCAGCGCTAAATTGCAGGTCAATCCGCCGCAGCTCGGACCCATCGAAGTGCGCATCTCGGTGCAGGGCGATCACGCACAGGTGTGGCTCACCAGCCATAGTGCGGTGACGCGCGATGCGCTGCAGTCTAGCTCGGGCAACTTGCGCGAAATGCTGGGGGCACAAGGATTCGGCCAGGTCAGTGTCGACATTTCGCAGCGCAATTTTCAGGACCGTTCCGCCTATGCGCAGCCCTACGAGTGGACCCCTGCCGCCGATCCCGGCTCTGCGGTCGCGTTGTCCGCCACCGAGCCGCTTGTGCCGCGATTCTCGAACGGTGCTGTCGACGCCTACGCTTGATCCGGCGACACCCACTTACGCTAGGTGGAGTCGCATGGCTCTAGTGGGAAACCGTCACCGCTTGAACGGCTGTTGGAATACTCATCGTCAAACCATTCCGCCATTGATGGAAATAATCTGCCCGGTGATGTAGCCGGCTTCCTCGGAGGCGAGATAAGCCACCAAACTTGCGACTTCTTCTGCGCTGCCTGCGCGCTTCATTGGCACCATGTCGGCGATGGCGGCGGCGTCGAAGGCCGCATCGCCCATGCCGGTGGAAATAATACCGGGCGCCACGGCATTGACGGTAATGCCGCGGCTCGCCACCTCGAGACTCAGCGCCTTGGTCGCCGCATTCAGCGCGCCTTTGGCCGCCGCGTAGTTCACCTGGCCGCGATTGCCCATCAGAGCCGTGACCGAGGAAATGCTGATGACGCGACCCCAGCGCGTGCGAATCATCGGCAGCATCAACGGCTGCGTCACATTGTAAAATCCATTCACCGACAGATCGATGACGCCATGCCATTGCGCAGGGCTCATTCCCGGGAATACCGCGTCGTCGTGAATCCCGGCATTGTTTACCAGCACCTGCACCGGTCCGGCGTCCAGCATCCTCTCCGCTGCGGTGCGCGTCGCGGCCGCGTCGGTCAGATCGAAACCGACCGAGGCCGCGTGGCCGCCTGCGGCCGCGATGCTCTCGACAATGGCTTCTGCAGCTGCGGTGCTGCGATGGGCATGCACGTACACGAAGTAGCCGGCTGCGCCGAGGCGCCGGCAGATGGCCGCGCCGATCCCGCCGCTGCCACCCGTCACCAAGGCACGAATTGCCGTCTTGTTCATAGGCTGAGCCGTTTGTTGGCGTCGAAAACCACGGTGGCGCGGCCACGCAGCAGCCGCTGCGCTCCGGCCGTCACTACAAATTCGTATAGGGCGGTGCCGCCGTCGCCGGCGAGCAGCAGGGCGTCGCAAATCAGATCGGCCTCGATGTCGTCGAAGCGCGGCACATGCAGCTCTACGTCCCGCAAGCCGGCGAGAAAACCCGCTTCGGGTTGAGGCGTGCCGCCCGCGGCGGCATCGGCTCCGGTCGAGGCCTTGGCGCTTGCGCCGGCGGCGAGTGCACCGTGCACGGCCATGGCCTGCGCCGCATATTCGATGCCGCAGGCGATGCCTAGGCGGCCGTGCGAGCGCAGCGGGTGATCGGCGGCGCGATGCGTGCCGCTGCGGCAGCGAGCATGCTGTGCATCCCATTCGATGACTTCATCGAGCAGACACATACGGCCGTGGTGGGGGATGTTTCGCTCGATCCAGGCGCGGTCTAAATGCATGGTTCGACCTGTACTGCGACGCGCGACACGTCGAGATACTCTAGGACGGCGCGCCCCGCCTCGGCCCGGGCCAGCAAGCGCAGCAGGGGCAAGGAGCGTGCGGCCGGAATGGCGCGGCGCAATTCCTCAAGAGCCGGATCCGCCATGCGATCATGAGCGTCATCGCTCAGCGTTGCGTCGAGCCGTGCTGACGAAGAAGCGCGCCGTTGCGGCGTGAGCACCATGGCGACGCCGAAAGCATCGGGCAACGGACGCTTCGCATGCAGCGGTTGCGGATATTCCGAATCATAGGCGACCAGAAGAACCGGCACGCCGTCGACCGTGACCTGGGTCATGGCTTCGAGCAGACCGGCGTTGAAGCTCGCATCGAACGCGCACAGCACGTTCGATGCGGCCATCGCGCCGGTGGCAATGCTCCAATAACCGGCTGCGGCGTTATGCACCGAGTTGGCAAAACGTGTGGGCGATATCTCGCGCCCCGGCAACGACAAGGCCTGACACAATTCATGGCAGTTGTGGCCGTCGCCGCCCGAGGATGAGAATACGCTGACGAGTTCAGCGGGATCCTCACCTGCCTGCGATGTGGCCTCCATCGCTACGGCGAGCGCCAGCTTCACCACCCGGCCGGTCCGCCGCCGTTCCGCGGCGGCCAAGAGTGTCGGCGTCGGCAGCACGGTGGGCGCCGGAGCATGCGCCGCTCGGCCCGCCAGCACCGCGGCCGCCTCGGTCCAGTTCGACAGTCCCGGGCCCAGCATTCCAAGGCCGCTCACATAGGCAGACAATTTCATCCCGCGCGCCCAAAAATCAGGCTGCAATTCGTGCCGCCGAAACCGAACGAATTGGAGAGCACCCGCGCGAGGGGAGCACGGCGGTTGTCCTTAATATAGTGTGCGGTCAGTGTGGGATCGATGGTGCTCGTCGGTACTCCGCCCGGCATCAATCCGTGCTGTATGGCAAGAGCGCTGACGACCGCCTCGAGAGCGCCGGCCGCGCCCAGCGTATGACCGGTCGCGCCCTTGGTCGAACTGCAAGGCGTTGTCGGGCCGAACAGGCTGGTGACTGCCTGGCTTTCGGATCTATCGTTGCTCGGCGTGCCGGTTCCATGCAGATTGATGTAATCGATGTCGCCGGGCTCGAGAGCGGCGGCCTTAAGCGCGGCTTGCATGGCGCGGCGCGCCCCCAGTCCTTCGGGATGCGGCGCCGACATATGATAGGCATCGCTCGATTCTCCGAAGCCCAGCAGCAGCACCGAATCGGCATTCGTGCTTTCCGGCGTACGCTCGAGCAGGGCAAATGCCGCCGCCTCGCCGATGGAGATGCCGTCGCGCGCAACGTCGAAGGGGCGGCACGGCGTCGGTGACGTCAGCTGCAGCGAGTGAAATCCATACAGCGTGGTGAGACACAACGAATCCACGCCGCCGACCAGGGCGGCATCGATAAGGCCGGCCTCCATCATGCGCCGCGCCGAGCCAAAGGTTTTGGCGCTGGATGCACAGGCACAGGAGATCGCTACGGCCGGCCCTTCCAGTCGGCAGCGCTGACGGACGTAATCGGCCACCGAAAACGAATTATGAGTGGTGCTGTACTGGAAGCTCGGCGGCAGCGCACCGCTGCGCGGGTCGCGCGCGCGATACGCAAGCTCCGTCTGCAGGATGCCGGCGGTGCTCGTGCCCAAGAATACACCGACGCGGCGCCGGCCCCAGCGCTCGGCCGCCTGCTCGACAGCCTGCATGAAGCCGTCCTGCTGCAGGGCCAGCTCGGCCAGCCGATTGTTGCGGCATGCAAATTTATGCAGGTTTTCCGGGAGACGCACAGCATCGACTTCCGGCACTTCTCCCACGTGAGTGTCGATGTCCACTGTCTCGAACTCGCACGATTTAAGGCCGCTGCGCTGCGCAATCAGGTTCTTCAGAGTCGCCTCCACGCCCGTGCCTATGCAACTGGTTGCGGTGAACTTTTGGACCAGTAAAGGTTTCATGGCGGCAGCGCTGAGCGCAGAGTGACCGGGTGCAGCTGCTTTTCGGCGATGACGTCGAGCAGCCGCGGCAACACGCCCAATATCACAGGCTGGCCGTCGCGGTCGCGCGCCGCGTTGCCATCGTGCAGCAACAGAATGTCGCCGCCCCGCAAGGGATCCGCGAGACGCCGGAACACGGTCTCTGTATTCGTGGTGACTGTGTCGAAGCCGCGGCGAGTCCAACTTGCGAGGCGCAACTGCAGGCTCGCCAGGATGGGATCGAGGAATGGATTGCGCAGTCCCGCCGGCGCACGAAAAAACCGCGGGACGCTGCCTGTGACGCGCAAAATGCTCTCCTGGGCGCGAGTAACCTCCGCGCTCATGCTGCCCGGGCCCAGTAGCGAGAAGTTGTGGCGATGCCGCTGGCTATGATTTTCGATGTCATGTCCCAGGCGCACGATTTCCCGCGCCAGTTCGGGGAAGCGCTGAATGCGTTCGCCGACGCAAAAAAAGGTGGCGCGCACGCGGTGGCGGGCGAGTGCAGATAGGACTTGCGGCGTCACATCGGGATCCGGGCCGTCGTCGATGGTAATGGCGATGTCTCCGGCCAAGCCATTGGTCCTCGGCAGGTGGGTCCAGTTCTGCCCCAATAGCTGGCTGCGCGGCCAGAGGCCCGCGGCGGCCAAGGCTACATGGTTCGCTGCCACCAGGCCTAAGCCCCACGGCCAAAACTGCGGGCGCGCCACCACTGCCGCCGCGGCGCCCAGGTGCACGGCTGCGGACGCATACAATAGCGGCGAGGGTGACCAACGTCGTGGCGCACGTTGATTGCTCATGTGAAACGCGAATCCAGAAAAATCTCCCATAGGCTGGACCAGGTGGCCCAATCGTGGCCGCCCGCGATTGTGTTCACCGCATCGACCGGCAGCGTACTCGCCAGCAGCTCATGTGCTGCGGAAAAGCGGTCTCCCTCACCGAACCCGAGATAGAGCGGCCGTGCATCGGCGCGACGGGTCTTTATATAGCGCCATATTCGGCGTTCTTCATCGGTTTCCGCAAGCTCACCCGGTTGCCATGCCTCAAGTCCGCGGGCTTGCACGATTTCTGCGGTTAAACTTCGATTTCCGAGATAGGGAGCCAGCAGACACAGGCCGTCGATCTCTTCGGTGAACGTAGCGGCATAGTCCAGGGCAAAGAGCCCGCCGAGTGAGATCCCACCCAGCCAAAGCGAGGCGCCCGCCGCCCGCGCCGGCAGCACTATGTCGGAGCGCAGCTTGCCGAGCGCACTACGATCGCCCACGTGCGCTAATTCCATGTCGACGAATACCAGATCCAGATTCAGCCGCCGGTTCCGCACCGACTCGGCAAAACCGGCGGTCAAAAAGTCCTGCGCCGTGTGATAAACGCCCGGCAACCACACCATTCGTATGGGTGCCGCGGCCGTCGCGACAGCGGGCATGGAAATGCTATGCATGCGGCGGTTCCGAATGCCGCGGGCCGGCATGAGGCGCGTTGCGGCCAACCGGCTGCGTGCGCGCGAACACTGCGGCGAACAGCAGCGCCAAAAAGGCGCCCGGCGCCACGGTGGTCCCCAATGCCACCAATACCGGAATACGCGAGAAAGACAGCAGGCCAAAACCGATCACCGCGCTTGCATTGGCGATGCACAAGGAAGCCAGTGTCAGCGATTCGCCGCCGGACTCGTGCAGGCCCGCCTGCCGATCGAAGAACAAGGCGTAGTTGGAGCCGATGGCGACGATGAGCAGCATGCCCACCAGGTGCAATATGGTGAGCTGCACCCCGCTCAATGCGAGACCGGCGGCGACGGTCAGCACCGCCAGCAACAGCGGCGCCAGGACGTGTGCCACCCGCAGCGGCGAGCGCAGCGATATCAATAGCAGCACGATGATAGCCAGCCCGCCTGTCAGCGACATGCGAATAGCCTCGGACAAATAGCTGCCATACAGGCTGTCGGATTCCTGCTTCAGGTCGAGTGCCTGAGCTTCAGTGAGCTTCGCCTCTTGCAAAGCAGCCCGCACTCGAACGGTGGCCACGCCCTGCGCCCCGGCCGGAGCATGCAACGGGAGAATGGCATTCCAGCGATTCTTCTGATGCAGGATTAGCGCGTCGAAGCCGGTGAGGAGCGAGGTGCCCTTCAGGTCCTGTGTGCCGATCAGAGGCGCCTGCCGCGCCGCTTCGACGTCGGCCAGAAAGGGCTGCAGGACATCGCCGCTCAACCCCAAGTCGGCGGTGGCTTGGCGCAGGTTTTCACGTAGTTGTTTCGCATCCGGCAGACTGTCGTGGCGCGCTTTCTGAGTTGCCACGCTGGGCAGGTAATTTGCCGCGCTGTCGAAGCCGCCGAGAGCTTTAGCCTCCACCAAAGGCTCAAGCGCCCGGGCAGCTCGTTCGGCAAGTGCGAGTGCGGATTGGAGCGTCGGTCCGGAGACGATCACCAGCACGCGCACATCGGCGGCGCCCAAATCGGCGCGCAGCTTCGCATCGAAGTCCTGGTCCGCCGTGGATATGGGGCTCAACGCAGCGAGTTCACGATTCCACAAGGTGTCCCGGTGTCGCAGCAGTACGGTTAGCGCGGCCGCCGCCAGCAGCAGAGCGAAGGCTGCGATAACGACGCCGCGGATTTGCCGTACGGGCCGCAGCACCGCTGCAATACGCGCACCCAAGGGCGCGACATCGTGAATCACGAAACCGCTCGGCAGCAGCGCGGGCAGCACGAAACGCGTCACCATCGCGGCCGCCACCAGCCCGCTGATCGAGTACAGGCCAAGTTGGGCGAGGCCGGGAAAACCAGAGGGAAGCAACGATGCGAAGCCGCACACCGAGGTCAGCACACCTAAGCGGATGGTGGGCCACCATGCGCGTTGCCAGCCCTGCGCGGAGTTCAGGTTGTGCCGCAGGCGGTGCGATTGGACAAAGAAATAAATCGAATAGTCCACCGACTCGCCGATCAAGGTGATGCCAAAGCCCAACGTAATGCCATGAACCGCGCCAAAGCCCAACGCGACAGTGGCGATGCCGATCACAGCACCGCTCGCCACGGGTGCAAGACCCAGCGCGAGCGCGGTCCACGATCGGTACACGGCGAACAGCAGTGTCACCACCAGTATGCTGCTCACAATCGACAGACGCACGGCGGCGCGTTGGATTTTAGCGCGGGCATCCACGGCGAACACACCAGGGCCGGTCAATCTCAATTGCAGGGCGTTGGCGTCCTTGTCAGACGACTCTCCCACCGCCGCGGCGAAAGCCGCGCGGATTGCCTCGATGGCGCGTTGCTGCGCATCGGTATCTGAGCCGCCGGCCGTAGTTTGCGCCACCAGCAGGGCGCGTGCGCCGCCGGGGGAGACCCAGATGCCGTCGCTGCTAAACGGCTGCGGCGTACGCTCCAACTGATCGATGATGTGCAGCATTTCACCGGTCGGGTCGGTCGGCAGCAGCGACTTGAGCACCATTCCCGCGGGCGACGCCAGCTCCTCGATCGTATCCGAAATGGCTGCGTGCAGGCCGTCGGCGGAAAAATGCGCCGGAGTCACCCTGTCGCTTAACAAATAGCGATGCTGAAATAGAAATTCGCGATCGCGCTGCATGTTCACCGGTTCGCCATTGTTGACGCTGGAGAATTGCGGGTCACCGCGCAAACGTTTCGCCAGCCCCACGGACACCTGTGCCCTGGCCTGGGGCCGGCCGTGTTCGATCGCCATCAGGATTAAGCGCGATGCCGGACCGTCCCGCAGTTGATCCACCAACAATTGTTGCGTGGGCGTGGGGTGGGCAGGCAAGAATGCCGACAGGTCAGTGATGTAGCGGGCTCGCGCCACAACAAAGGACGCCAGCGCCACGCAGCAGAGCCAAAGCGCCGCCACGCGTGCGCGCCGCCAATTCATGGGACATCTGCCGCGCGCTTACGCTGCCAATTCATGGCGCAGCTGCGGCGCGCAGGGTCATCAACGAATGATCGCCGTCGGCCAGGTGAATTTCAATGTGATGTAATTGATCTCTCGAACCGTCAATCTGCACCTGTTTGACGGTATGTATTAATTCTTGATCCAAGGGCACGAGTATCAGGTTCCAGCGCCCTACGCTGCCGGCGAATTCGACGCGAAACACCCGTTCGAGCGCGGGCCGGTCGCCAGCCAGCGTGGCGCGAATACTCTCGACGAAGGGCAGAATTTGCGGGTACTTGTGCAGGTCCAACACGCGACGGCGCTCGCCGCGCTGCGTAGTCAATATGCCGCCGGCAAGCACCAGGGTTTCCTTCTTGGGGAGCAAAGTGCGCTTCTCCAAGCGATCCGGCGCGTCGTACAGCAGTTCACCGGAGGATTCGACCGGCCGCTTGAGAACGGCCAGGAATTGTTGCTCGATGAACTCCACCCGCCCGTGCTGGCGCTGGGCCAGCAGAGCCATCACCTGGTCGAGATCGCCGGTAGCGCCGCTCAAAGCCGCGGCATTGCACAAAGCCGCGGCGCTGCACACGGCCGCAGCGCTGCACACGGCCGCAGCGCCGCACAGGGCCGCGAGCAGCAAGAGTCCGCGGGCGCGCAGCATCATGCGGGCGATGCTACGGGGCGCGCCGCCCAGAAATCGAAGAAGTTGAACCAGTTGTAGGGATCGCTGCGGCAATAGCGGTCGAGCACGGCGGCGTAGCGCTCGATTGCCGCACGCACCGCGACTTCGCGGGTCCCAGCGGAAGTCGACGAAAAATCCGCGACCCGCTCGAACACCACGTGATAGTTATTTCCGCCGCGATACAGGCCGGCCATGAAGAATACCGGGCAGCGCAAGATGGCCGCAGCGCGCATGGGGCCGGTCGGCAGGTAGGCACGCTCGCCCAGCAAGGTCACGGCGTGTACGGGTTCGCCCCCCAGCGTGCGATCTCCCAGCACGCCGATAAATGCGCCGCGGTTGAGGCGCTCGGCGATATTGAGCATGGCATCGATCCTTCCGAGCGGCACGATGTCGGTGACGGCTTGCGGATTGATGGCCGCGAGCGTGGCATTGATCTTGCGCGCATTCTCCTCGTACATGGCCATGGCGACTTCGAGTCCGCGGCGGCGCCGGCCGAGGCTGTGCATCACCTCGAAGCTCCCCATGTGCGCGCCCATCAGCAATGCACCGCGACCGCTGTCAGCTTGCGCCAGCAGCAAGGCTTCACCCTCGAGCGCGATATTGAACAGCTCGTATTGATCATTCAGCAGGTACACGCGGTCGTGAATGGTGGTGGCAAAGCTCAAGACCTGACGGAAGCGGTCGCGCGCGCGTGGTGTATGACCCAGTGCCAGGCGCAAATACCGCAGCGAATGTTGACGCGCGCCCGGTGCGAACAAAAAGAAATAGATTGCGATTCCATAGAGGGGAATGCGGCTCAATGTTCGGCCCAAATGCAGCGAGACGAAGGCCATGACGCGCAGCAGCGCGATGTTGCCACGCTCGCGGTGCCCGATCCAATCCGCTTTGCGCGGACGGCCTGAGGGTGTATCGGCATCGGGCGTCATGTGCCAGCGCCCGGCCGCGGCGCGCTCGACAACCTGCCGCTGGCCACCGGCCGGTCCGCGGCACGCACGGTGAATCGAATCAAACCGCTGTCGGGGGCGTCATGCTCCAACATGAGCACATCTCCCGGACGGACGGCATCGAGAAATTTGGCGGACGCGATTTGCCACTGCGCCAGATCAATGCGCCGGTCGCGCCGGATGACCTGCAACACCTCATCGAGCAGCACGGCTCCCGGCAGGACGGGAAACTTCGGGAAGTGACCGGCAAATGACGGATGATCCACCGGGATCTCGATCGAGCTGTGCATGGCCGTTGCCACCGGTGTGCTCACGGCAACTCGTTCGTCTGCAAGTAACTGCTTGCCAGTCGCTGCAAGGCTTGTTGCGGCAGCTTGCCGGTGGCATTGCGCGGCAGACGCTCGACCATAATCAATGGGCGCGGCAGGAACACCGGATCGATGCGTTGGCGCAGTTGCTCGGTCAGGTCGGCAACGCTCAAATTGGGCGCGACCACGACCGCGCCCAGGCGGGCGACGCCGGTGGCGCCGGTGGCGCCGTCGCGTAGAAAGAACACGCCGTCGACGACGCCGGGTATGGCGTTCAGCTGCGTGTTCAAGTAGCCGAACGAACTACGCTTGCCGGCGACATTGACCAAGTCCGCCGTGCGCCCCTGTAGCAGAAATTCTTCGTCGTCGAGCATCTCGATGACATCGCACATCGGCGTCAATTGCTCGACGTGCCCGCCTTGAGCGACCATCTGGTCGCCCGCGAGTTTCAGCCGCACACCGGGCCAGAGCCGCCACGCCGCCGTTTGCGCCGCACGGCGCATGGCGATTTGCCCGGTTTCCGTGGAGCCATAGATTTCCAACAATGTGGTGTGAAATTTCGCTTCCACCTGCCGCGCCAGATTCTGGTCCAGAGGCGCGGTGGCCGATACGACCAGGTCCAGCGGCGGCAGTTCCACCGCCGAGGCGAGCAGTGCGCACAGATGAACCGGCGTGGTGATCAATGCGCGCGGCCGGGGCACCGCGGCCAACGTCGCCGCGATGTCGGCCGGATAAAACGGCCGCTCCGCGCCGAAGGCATTGCCGCTTACCAGGGCCAGCAACACCGTGGATTCGAAACCATACATGTGCTGTGCCGGAACCGTGCCGATCAGCGCATGCGATCTGCCGTCCAACAATCCCAGGCGAGGCGCGCCATCGCGCACGCAGCGAGCGAGCCGGCCCCAGGTCTTGCGGTACGGCAGCGGCGTGCCGGTTGATCCGGAGGTAAACACGATGGCCGCGAGTTGGGTCACGGGAATCTGTGGTATTGACCAGTCAGCGCCGGCGAGGCCCTCGGAATAGAAGTGTTTGGGCAGGTCGATGTCGCAGTGAGGGTCGTCGGTCAAGCAGAATACGTCCGGGGCGAAACCTGCCAATTGGCCGATCACCTCGGCGGTGTGCGTCGAGGGCAACAAGCTGACACGTCCCGTGATGAGGCAGGCCGCGAGACCTACGGTGAAGCGATATCTGTCCGCACATATATTGAGGACGTGTTCGCCTACGGGCAGGTTCCGGGCCAGGCCCTTCGCATCGGATAAAAAGCGCTGCGCCGTGATAGGCACGCCTGCACGGTACGCTATTACCGCCGTTGGGGTGCCATGCGACAGTAGCGCTATCGTTTCCATCGCCGGCCGCTTAGTGCGGACTCGCGAAATAAACGCGAACCGCGGCGAGTATGCCGCGGCGTTGCACCTGCGGCAGCACGCGCCTCCGAATGGCATATTCGGCCGCAAACATCAGCCCTATCAGCGGCACCACGAAGAAATTGGCAAACAGCGACCAAATGCGCAGTGGCGCGGAGGCGAACAGAGCCAGGGTCGCCAGAGTGATCGCAATGAAGAAAATCATCCAGGCAGCGGTGACCTGGCGCGTATATCGCAGCTCCTGGCCGGTCAGGGGTCCATGCAACCTGTCCGCCAGTTGCGTGCACAGCGCCACTTCATGCCGTCGCAGCGACAGACCAAAACTGGCAGCCATCAAGCTGTAAAAGCCCGCCTCTTGCAGCAAATAGACCACGGAGAAATTCCTTTCCAATAGCGGCCAGTTGTGGCGCAACAGCAGTGCCGCCGCTGCCCCCGCCAACAGCGCGACCAGCGGGTGAGTCCAGCGCCACACCAGCGCCAAGCCGACTGCGAGCACGGGTCCCAGTGCCAAGCCCACGCCCAGATCGTGGGTCTTCGCGAACGAATTACTGTAATGGGACAGCCCTGCGTAAGCGACGACGAAGGCGATGACCGCAGCGAGCTGCAATCTACGCCGCCAACTCATCACTACTTTGTCCTATGTGTCGCAATATATTCGGACAGATGCCTCAGGGAACGGAAGGTCTGCTGATTTTCAGAAGCGTCCGCTCTCAGCTGAATGCCGTACTGCTTGGAGACGAGCAACGCCACCTCCAGGATATCGATGGAGTCGAGCCCCAGTCCTTCGCCGTACAGCGGGGCCTCCGGATCGATGTCCTGCGGCAGGGTTTCCAGGTTCAATGCTCGAACGAGCAGAGTGGCAATTTCCCGCTGCAGACCGACACCGGTCAGGGGCGCCGGCTGTTGAATGAGCGACGCTTTGTCGGACATAGGCTTAAGGTGTCATTTGGGGTTCTGAGTTGCGGGCATTATATAGGTGCGGGCCTGACCGGCAACCCGCGGCTTCACAGTCCACGGATCAGGCGGCCGGCCTGCAGCGGGGCATGGACTCGGGCTGTGGTCCGGAAGACCTCAAAGGCGCGGTCCCTTTGCCGAAGATCCCACCCCTGCCAAGCGCCGCGCGCCGAGCAGGGGGAGGCGCAAAATGAACCCCCAAAACAGCCGAAAGTGCATCCACGTCAGCAGGACGTTGTCGCGCCAGTAGTTGAAGTGCGAGACCCCGCCATCCTCGGGACGAAAATAGCGTACCGGCGCCGGCAGATTGATCGGCGGAATTCCGCGCCAACACAGCCGCACTGCCGCTTCCACGTCGAAGTCGAAGCGGCGCATCCAGAGCTGCCGCCGCATGATCGCAACCAGTGCGTCGATCGGGTACACGCGAAAGCCGTACAACGAGTCGTGGATGCCGGCCCACAAGGTCTCGAGATTCGCCCACCAATTCGAGATTTGCCGACCCTTGACCCGCAACGCGGGCGCGCCGGCATCGAATACCGGACAGCCCAACACCATGGCATCGGGCCGGGCGATCGAAGCTTGCATGAATGCCTGAATACGTTCTGCCGGGTGCTGGCCGTCGGAGTCCATGGTCAACACATGGGTGAAACCGGCGGCTTTCGCCTGACGCAGTCCAAAAAGGACTGCCGCACCCTTGCCGCGATTCTTCGGCAGCACAAACACCCGCAAGCCGTGCTCCGGCTCGGTCATGGCGGAAAGGCGCTGCGCGGAATCATCGGTGCTGCCGTCGATCACCACCCAGACCGGAGCCCATACCTTCAGTGCGTCGCGCACGGTGGCAAACACCTTCGGCCCGGGGTTGTAGCTCGGGATGAGCACCAAGTGAGAACTGGACCGTTGCAGTGCAGTTGGTTCACTGGACATGGCGGCTCGCGCGGCATGGTGTGGTTCCGGCACTCAAGCGCGCTTCAGCCAGCGCATCTGCAACGCGTGCTCGAGTTCCGACCTGTAGTACCGATCCAGTTCAGCGGTAAAGGCTGTAACGTCCGAGGGAGGATCGAATCGCTTGCCGAGCCGGACCCGGTAAATGATGGGCAGCGTGGGCCGTTTGAACAGCGGCCAGCCCTTGCTCAAGAAGGGCGAATCGGTCTCGATCACCAGGGTTTGCACCGGTACGTTGGCGTGTTTCGCGATCAGGCCCACGCTCCCCACCAGGGGATTAATCGGTTCCCGCGTGGTACGCGTGCCTTCGGGGAACAGCAGCAGCACGCAGCCGTCCCGAAGGTGCGCCACCGATTCCTTGACCATTTGGCGCGACGACTCGTTTCTGACATAGCGTGCGAGACGCGAACCGGAGCCGAGGAACACATTTTTCATGAGCGCCGATTTCATCACGCAGACGATGTTCGGATGGCGCGTCAGAATCAGCAGCGCGTCGATCAGGCAGGGATGATTCGGCGCCAAGATCACCGGTGGTCCGTTCTTTAGCGAGTCGACGGCGCCCAAGTCCAAACGGTAAGTGCGGGTGATGGACAGCGACCACGCGTAGATGCGGAAGCCCGACATGATGGCGCGTCGCCCGATCGCAGTGCCAAGATGGCGCGGCAGAACGAAGTACAAAGGGAGCGCGAATATCGACCATGTCAGGCAAATCAGCCCGAGCAGTGTGAGCGAGGTGTAGAGCGCGAAATATTCATAGATTACTTTTAAAGTTCGCAGCATCGGTGCGGCACTCAATCCGGGATTTCGACCATTTGCGAAGACTTGCTGATTATCCAGGAAATCCCGATTCCGCCGGATACATAGCTTTTGCGCTGAACCAAGGGACTGTCGACAAAGGTTGCTCCCGCCAGCGTGTCGTAACGGGCGTACGCACCCACCCAAAACCTCGGAAATCGCTTCGAAAGGGCAGAGATAAACTGAGTTCCGGCGTAGCCGCTCACCGCTTGATAGGCGGGCCGCGTCGCCGTGACGAACTGTGGTGCGACTGAATAGAAGTAGGCGTGATAGCGGCGCTCGGCAAACAATGGACCGGTCAAAAAACCCAGATTCCAACCAGTAAATCCCAACGGGCTCCTGATATCGAGCGCCAAGCGCGGAGTAAATGTCCAGCCGATGACCTTGGGAGAACTTTCAACCGTCACGGCGGCGCGCACCGGCATGCGCAAATCGAGCTTCACTCGGGCATCATCGCTGCGCATCAGGTGCAGGTCGAATGACGGTCCCAACTCCACCGTCGATCTGAGATCGGGCATACCGTAGCGCACGTGGTCGTTGCGCACGGGTGTGGTTGCGTCGAAGCTGAGATTTAATTCGAAGCGATCTTGATTGAACAGGGTGCCGCGGATGCCGTCACGATTCGCCTTTAGGAACTTTCCGTTGTACAGAATATAAGGAAGCGGCAAGGGATAGGCGTGAGTGGTGCCGGAGCCGCGGTAGTCATTGAAGGCAATGGCGCCCACGCCCAGACCGAATTCGTACAGCGGCTCCTCCCTTGCCGCAGCATTTTGGGTCCCGCAGGCCGCTATCAGCGCGGCGGTTGCCAGAAAGGATTTCAGCGCCGCATCCGTCATTGATTGCTCAGGTGCCCGACTCGGCACGTACATTGGCGTTGCGCAGCCGCCAGGCTCGAAGCGAGCGCGGCAGCTTGGCGCATGCCAGCAAGTAGTACATCGCCTTGAACAGGCGCAACCGACTCCAGATGGGGGTGCGCCCGAAGATGTCGCCGGCCAGCAGCGACAGCAGAGCTTCCTCCATGCGCAGCACATTTCGCGGATCCAAGAACAGCTCGCGCATGGTCGGGTGGCTCACCCGGTAGATGAACCATGAGAATTGCTTCGGCCCGTGACGCGAAATGCGATCGAACTGCTTGAGCGCCGCGCGGGACCGCTCAGGCTGCGTGCGGCAGGTGTGGATGGCGTCGGCGGCCGCCACTGCGCTATTCATGGCCAACATCACCCCGGAGGAGAATACTGGGTCGACGAAGCAATAGGCGTCGCCGACCAGCAAGTAGTTTGCGCCGTGGCTGTGATCGCAGACATACGAGTAGTTGCCCGTGGCCTCTACTTCCGAAACGAGAGTGGCGGTCCGCAGGCGGTCGGCGAGCGGCGGGCAAAGCGCGACCGTGGCTAGGAAGAATTCCCGTAGCGTCGTGCGGCGACGCTTCATGTAGTAAGGCCATACCACGGCACCGATGCTGGTGGCGCCGTCCGCCAGAGGGATGAACCAGAACCAGCCGTGATCGAACCAGTAAATGGTGACATTGCCTGCGCGCTTGCCGCAGTCGCGGTGCGCGCCGGCGAAATGCGCATACATGGCTGCGCTGTTGTGCTTCTTGATGCGGCGCTTGGTGTGCAGATGGTTGCCGAGGACGGTATCGCGACCCGAGGCATCAATGACATAATCCGCCGTCCAGGTCTCGTTGCGGCCGTCGTCGTGTTCGGCATGCACGCGTACTCGGTGCCGCTCATCCTTCGCCCGCATGGCGTGCTGGGAGCCACGAAACCCGTCGAGAAAATCCACTTCTCGCACACGGCAACCCTCGATGACTTCGGCGCCCAGTTGCGCCGCCCGCCTGAGGAGTATCTCGTCGAACTCGGAGCGTCGGACCTGGTATGCCAGCGGCATGGATTTATCCCACGCGTGAGCGAATCTAAATTCCTGGCGACGGCCGTCGCAGGGCGAGACGAACTCCGCCCCCCATTTCTCCATGCCGATGGCGCGCATCGGGGCGGCGACCCCGAGACGCTCCAGGATGGGCAAATTTGCCGGCAGCAGCGACTCGCCGATGTGGAATCGGGGATGCCGGGCCTTTTCCAGCAGTACCACCCGGTAGCCTTTTTCAGCAAGCAGGCTCGCCGCCGTCGATCCGCCCGGGCCGCCGCCGATCACCAGTACATCGCAGCCAGCCTCGGGCATAAAATCGGCTTTTCCGTGAGTATGTTGGGACTTACCCCTGCGAGGCATTACAGTCTATCCCGCCGGCTGTCCAACGTCTGTAAGATAGCAGGTCATGCACATTTTGATCGTTGAAGATGATGAAGTGGCGCGCGACTATTTGTCCAAGGCGCTTTGTGCGGTAGGACACATAGTGGACGTCGCGGCGAACGGCCTCGAGGGGCTGCGCATTGCCTCCACCATGGCGATTGATCTCGCGATCGTCGATCGAATGCTGCCGAAGATGGATGGGCTGGCATTGGTACAATCACTGCGCGCCACGGGGCGCAAGATGCCGGTACTCATTTTGAGCGCCCTCGGCGACGTCGACGATCGAATCACCGGCCTTAGAGCCGGCGGCGACGATTACTTGACCAAACCGTATCACATGTCGGAACTGCTGGCGCGTGTCGATGCGCTCGCCAGACGCGGCGAAAACGGCACCGCCGAAACCAACACCAAGCTGAAACTGTCGGACCTGGAACTCGATCGTATGACGCGCCGTGTTGTGCGCAATGGCAAGAAAATCGAGCTCACGGCCCGCGAATTTCAATTATTGGAATTCATGATGCGGCACAGCGGACAAGTAGTGACGCGCACCATGCTGCTTGAAGGCGTCTGGGATTACCATTTTGACCCGCAGACCAATGTCATCGACGTCCATATCAGCCGGCTGCGGCAGGCAATCGACAAGGATTTCGACAAACCTCTGCTGCACACCGTGCGTGGCGCGGGGTACAGTTTGCGCGAAGACGAATAGCGGCGGCCGTGGGACCCGATCAACGTTTTCTCGGTGTCCTCGATACCTCGCCGTTTCGAATCGCCATCGTCTACTCCATTGTATTCGCCTGCGGCGCGGCGGCGCTCCTGGGTGCGGTGGATTTCGCCGTGTCGCGCGTGGTCGACAGCAGCACCGACAATTTGATCGAAGCCGAAGTGCAGGGATTGCGCGAGCAAATGGTGGTGCTGTCGCGCAGCGATTTCATCGAGCTGATCGAGCAGCGTTCGCAAGATCAGGATGTCCGCGGAGCGGTGTACTTGATGGTCGATCCGCAGCTACGTCCGGTGGCTGGCAATGTACCCGCATGGCCAAAAATCGCTGCCGGCCAGGACAAATGGTTCCTATTCAAGGTGTCGGTGCCGTTCGGTGACGAGACGCGCGAGCATGAAATGCGCGCGCGGCGCTTTCCCTTGCCCGGAGGCTACAACATGCTGGTAGGGCATGACGTGCAGGAACGGCAAGACGTCAAGAGCCTGATGATGCGCGGTCTGATCGCCGCCGTGGTGCTGACGCTGCTGATGGGGCTGGGCGGCGGCTTCTGGATGGGCCGGCGCATTTTGGCGCAGGCGGGTGCGATCTCGGCGGTGGCGACTCAAATCATGCGCGGCGACTTGTCGCAACGTTTGCCGGTTCGCGACGCGGACGACGAAATCAATACGTTGGCGCGGGAAATCAACACCATGCTCGACAAGATCGAGCAGCTGACGCTCGGCATGCGCACGGTGCTCGACAGCGCTGCGCACGATTTGCGTACGCCCTTGAATCGCCTGCAGGCCACCGCCGAGGGTGCGATGACGCAGCTGGACTTGGGCTCGATCGAGCGCCGCGTCCTCGAACAGGTGTCCACCGAAGTGGACCACATGCGCAGCACCTTGGACGCGCTGCTGCGCATTGCGCTTGCCGAGACCGGCACCGTCGGGCGAGAGCCGGTGGATTTGTCGGAATTAGTCGCGAGCGTAGTGGAGCTGTACGCTCCGGTCAGCGAAGAACGCGGCATCGAATTGCAGAGTACCGTGGCGGCAGGGGCCCAGGTTCACGGCAACCGGCAGCTGCTGGCTCAAGCATTGGCGAATCTGTTGGACAATGCCGTTAAATTCACACCGGATGGCGGCCGTATCCGGGTGCTGCTGCGCGGCTCGAACAGTGAGCCTGAGGTGATCGTCGAGGACAACGGGCCGGGCATCGCGGCGGATAAACGCGAGATAGTGCTGGGCCGCCGCGTGCGGCTGGATGAGGCGCGGAAATTTCCCGGATCCGGGCTTGGGCTTTCGCTGGTGGCGGCCGTCACCAAATTGCACGGCGCACGCCTGGTGTTGGATGATGCAGGGCCGGGGCTGCGTGTATCGCTGAAGTTCTAAGGGGAGTAATGATGGCGAGAATGGGAATTTTTGCGGCTGGCGTGCTCGTCCTCGGCGGCTGTACATCTGTCCCGGCCGCGAAACCGGTGGCCGGCATACCGGTGGCCGGCATACCGGTGGCCGGCAAACCGGTGTCCGGCGTCGATCTGCAGTATGTGGATCGTTCGGTTCGTCCCCAGGATGACCCGTATCGATATCTGAACGGTAAATGGCTGGACACCTTTCAACTGCCGCCCGATAAGGGGAACTACGGTTCATTCACCTATATCGACGACACCACGCAGGAGCAGCTTCGCAGCATCGTACAGGGATTGCAGCAGGCCGGACCCACGGCCCCGGCAGGAAGCGGCGCGGGCGCTGCCGATGCCGAGGCGGTGAAGATCACCGATCTGTATGTCAGCTTTATGGACGAGGCTAGGCTCGAGTCGCTCGGTCTAAAGCCGCTGCAGGGCGAATTCGACGCCATTGACGCGATAACGGACAGCAACGAATTTCCGGCGCTGATCGCGCATTTGAATCGAATCGGAGCCGGCGCGCCCTACGATTTCTACATCAATCAAGATGCCAGAAACTCAACGCAATACGCCGTCATTGTGCATCAGAGCGGATTGGGCATGCCCGATCGGGACTACTACCTCAAAGATGACGCCAAACTCAAGGACGCGCGCGCCAAATATCTGGCGTATATCGGCAAAATGATGGGAATGGCGGGCGACGCGCAATCAAATGCTCACGCGGTTGCCATTCTGGATCTGGAAACGGCGCTGGCACAGGCGCAATGGACTCGGGTCGAGAGCCGCGATCCCATCAAGACCTATAATAAGACGGCGAATGCCGATATGCCGCGACTGATGCCGACATACGACTGGCGGCGCTACGTGCGTGACAGCGACATTGCGAGCAGAGCCGACTCGGTCATCATCAATCAGCCGAGTTACTTCACCAGCCTCGACAAACTGTTCACGGCGACGCCCTTGCAGGTATGGAAGGCGTACTTCAAGTGGCAAGTTCTGACCGCCGCTGCACCGTATCTGTCTAAGCCATTCGTCGACGAGCGCTTTGCCTTCGTCGGCACGGTGCTGTCAGGAATTCCGGAGAACCGCGTGCGCTGGAAGCGCGGCATTGCGCTGCTCAACAACTCCTTGGGCGAGGCCTTGGGCAAACGTTATGTGGAAAAATATTTTCCGGCGCAGAACAAACTGCGCATGCAGGCGTTGGTCCGTAACTTGCTCGACGCCTACCGCCGAGACATCGATTCGCTGGACTGGATGAGTCCCGACACCAAGAAGGGCGCCCAGGCAAAACTCGCCAAACTGGTGACCAAGATCGGCTACCCGGACACCTGGCGCGATTACGGCGCGCTGCAGATCTCACGTGAAGACCTGTGGGGCAATGTGGTGCGCGCCAACGAATTCGAGTATCGGCGCAACCTTGACAAGTTGGGCAAGCCGGTGGACCGCAACGAATGGGAGATGACCCCGCAAACGGTCAATGCGTACTACAACCCACTGATGAACGAGATCGTATTCCCGGCCGCTATCCTGCAGCCGCCATTTTTCAATGTGCGGGCCGACGATGCGGTCAACTATGGCGGTATTGTCGCAGTCATCGGTCACGAAGTGAGCCATGGTTACGATGACCGGGGCAGTCAGTACGACGCCGACGGCAACCTGCATGACTGGTTCACCAAGGAGGACCACGACAAGTTCAAGGCCAAGACACGCGCGCTAGTGGCGCAGTACAACGCCTACGAGCCGGTGCCTGGATATCACGTCAACGGTGAATTGACGCTGGGGGAAAACATCGGCGACAACTCCGGGCTCGCCATGGCCTCCAAAGCCTATCGGTTGTCGTTGGCCGGCAAGGCGGCGCCGCTCATTGACGGTTTGACCGGGGAGCAAAGGCTGTTCATGGGCTGGGTGCAGGTATGGCGCGGCAAGGAGCGCGAGGCCGAGGCGATTCAGCGGCTCAAGACCGATCCGCACTCGCCGCCGGCGGTGCGCGGCACTGCGCCGCTGATCAATCAGTCGGGCTTTTACGAAGCCTTCGACGTCAAAGAGGGCGACGGGATGTACTTGCCGCCCGAGCGGCGCGTAAGCATCTGGTAGCGCGGAAGCGTCAATTTGTCGACGGGCGCCGGCGCCCGTCCCCGCGACCAAACACGGGTAATTGCGTAACGTGCTGAATTATCTGCGTAAAAATCCTTAGCGCGTTTCTGGCATAGAACTTGCTCGATTCCAAAGTGCGGCATGTGACCGCGTTAGGAATTAGCCATGGCCGATGCCGCCGACGATGCTCCTCCTTCACCGCCGAAAAAATCCGGCGGCGGAACCCTGATCAACGGGATCGGCATTTTCGTGCTGACCCTGGCCGCTGTCGTGGTCGGCGGCTTCATCAATGCCAGGCTGCACCCTCTGCCGGACTTGCAGTTGGACAAAGACGGCAGGATCAAGGCCATCGTTCCCGTGGCTGCCGCGGGCCACGGTGAAGAAGGGGCAGGGGGAACGTCGGCGGCGCTCTACTTTCCGATTGATCCGCCGCTGGTGGTGAATTTCGAAGACGGCTCCTCGGTGCGCTTTCTGCAAATCAGCATGGAAGTCATGGCCCACGATCAAAAAGCCATCGAGAGCGTGCAAAAGAACATCCCGTTGATACGCAACAATTTGCTGCTGCTGATGAGCAATCGCAATTACCAATCTTTGATGTCGCGCGAAGGCAAGGAGAAGCTGCGCGAGGAGGCGCTCGCCGAGTTGCGTGCCGTGCAGAAAAAGCAAGGTGGCCCGGACGTGGATGACGTGCTGTTCACAAGCTTCGTGGTGCAGTAATGGCGGAGCTAAAGGCGCGCGCCGCGATTTCGGAAGAAGAGGTTTCCGCACTGCTCGAAAAGAATGATGCGAATGCAGTGCAGCCCTTTGATTTTACCGCGCAGCGCATCAGCCGGATGCAGCTGCCGCTGTTGGAGGTGGTGAGCAAGAGCTTTGCCGAACTCGCCGGCGCATCGTTATCCGCGTTGCTGGGCCGCGAAGCCAGCATGCAATTCAACGCGCTGGAATCGGCGAAGTGTGCGGACCTGCAGGCTGCCCTGCCGGTTCCGGCGAGCCTTGCAGTGGTGCGGCTTAAGCCGCTGCCGGGGTTCGCTTTCGTCAGCGTCGAGCCGGCGCTGCTGCTGGCCCTGCTGGATGGATTCTTCGGCGGTTCGGGCCGGGCCACCCCCGACCCGCTCGCGGCCATCGCCCCGGCGGCGCAGCGCTTTCTTGCGCTCATGCTGCGCAGCCTTGCGGCCGACCTTGGCACCGCATGGGCGCCGATAACGCCGCTTGAATTCGATTTCGTCAAGCAGGAGACCAATCCACGCTTGGTGCAGCTAGGCGCGCCGCAGGAATCTATTCTGGTCCTCAAGTTCACGGTGGAATTCGGCGCCCGCAGCGGGCGCATAGACTGGCTGCTGCCCGAAGCTCTGCTGGCGCCGGTGCGCGAGACACTCGCCGCGGACGGTAGCCAGACGGCGCTGCGTAAACAGGAAGCGTGGGGACCGGCGCTGACAGCGGCATTACAAGGTGCCGAAGTCGATACCCGCGCCATTCTGGCGCAGGCACAAATCAGCTTGCGCGAATTGGTGCGCTTGTCGCCGGGCGACATCATTCCGATTGAGGCGCCGCAACAGGTGATGTTGTATGCGGGCGACGTAGCGCTGTACCGCGGCCGATTCGGCGTCTCGCAAGGTCGCAATGCACTCAAAATTCTGTCTGGAGCCTCCACATGAGTACGCCCGATCCTAAAAATGCCGGCGTCGCGCGTGCGCAATTTGGCGATCTGGGCCCGAATGCCGCCGGAGCGGGCGGCCAGGAAATGAACTTGAATCTAATCCTCGACGTTGCGGTCACGCTGGCGCTGGAAGTCGGCCGCGCCCGCATGCCGGTGCGCGAACTGCTGCAATTGGCGCCCGGCGCCGTGGTCGAGCTCGATCGCATGGCGGGCGAACCGCTCGACGTGCTGGTGAACGGCGTGCGAATCGCGCGCGGCGAAGTAGTGGTGGTCAATGAGAAATTCGGCATCCGGCTGACCGATGTTGTCAGTGCGACCGAGAGGATGGAACGCGCCAAATGACGGCGTTGGTCCAACCGGCCTCGCCCCTCTCGGTGGGTAGTATGACCCAGCTCACATTGAGTCTGATGGCCATCGTCGCCGTGATCTTGGCCATCAGCTGGGTGTTGAAGAGACTTAAGCTGGCGGGACCGCGCGGCTCGGGCGAAATCTCCGTCATCGATGAACTTAGCCTGGGCCCGAGAGATCGAATTGTGCTGCTTCGGGTAGGCGAATCACAGTTACTGGTCGGTGTCGGTGCTTCTGGGCTGGTGCCGCTCACGCCGTTGGCCGCGCCGATTGTGCTCAAAGGGGGCGCGCCGGCGGCGGCCCCGGCGTTCGCCGTGCGCATGCGTGAGCTGATGAGGCGGCCGGGCGGCGCCGCGTGATGTGGAGTGTTCGAGTGAGCCGGCTGCCGCGCCGCCGACCGCTGCTGGCTGTCGGCGTTCTGGCGCTGCTGCCTTTGTCGGTGCTGCCGGTGCATGCGGCGCTGGCACAGAGCGCGCTGCCGGCCATCGCCATCAAAACGGCGGCCGATGGGGCCCAGACTTACTCGCTCACCTTCCAAGTTCTGATCCTGATGACGGTATTGACGCTGCTGCCGGCGATTCTGCTGGCAATGACGGCGTTTACCCGCATCATCGTCGTGTTGTCGATTCTGCGTCAGGCGCTCGGCATGGCGACGACTCCCTCGAACCAGATACTGACCGGTCTCGCGCTATTCATGACGTTCTTCGTCATGAGCTCAACCATCGAGCAATCGTATGCGAACGGCATAAAACCCTATCTGGACGGTCAATTGGCCGGCGAGTTGGCCATGGATCGTACGCTGCAGCCTCTCAAGAAATTCATGCTGGCGCAGACCCGCGAGAACGACCTGCAGTTATTCACGAAGCTCTCGGGCAGAACCCAATTTGCGACGCCCGACGACGTGCCGCTGAGTGTCTTGATTCCAACGTTCATGACCAGCGAATTGAAAACCGCATTCCAGATCGGGTTCATGGTGTTCATTCCCTTCTTGGTCATCGACCTGGTCGTCGCCAGCGTGCTGATGTCGATGGGCATGATGATGCTGTCCCCCGTTTTGGTATCGCTGCCATTCAAGATCATGTTGTTCGTGGTAGTGGATGGCTGGACCTTGCTGATGGGCACGCTGGCCTCGAGTTTTCATCAATGACTCCCGAGAATGTCATGGAATTGGCGCACCGTATGTTGCTGGTGACGTCAATGATTGCCGCGCCGTTGTTGTTGATTGCGCTGGTCACCGGCCTGGTGATCGGCATGCTGCAGGCGGCGACACAGATCAACGAATCCACCTTGAGCTTCATTCCGAAGCTGCTGCTGCTGGTGCTCACTTTGTTCGTGACCGGTCCTTGGATCCTGCGCGTGTTGAGCGACTTCACACGCGATTTGTACGCCAGCATCCCAACTTTGGTCGGCTAGGGCTCACGTGCAGGCGCTGACTCTCAATGCCGCCGATGTCTCCCAGTGGGTAGGCCGGCTATGGTGGCCGATGCTCAGGGTGGGTGGATTCGTGCTGGCGGCACCGGTCGCCAGCGAAACCGTCATACCGACCTTTGTAAAGATCGTCATGTCGCTGTCGCTGGCCTTGGCGATGGCGCCGCTGGTGCAAATACCAGCCGCCCTGTCGATCCTTTCCGGCGCCGGCGTGCTCGCGGCCGTGCAGGAAATCCTGATCGGCGTCGCCATCGGCATGGTGGTGCAGCTGACCTTTGAGGCGCTGACCTTCGCCGGTCAGACCATTTCACTGAGCATGGGCCTGGGCTTTGCAACACTGGTGGATCCGCAGCGCGGCGCGAACACCACGGTGCTCGGCCAGATGTTCATGATATTCGGAATTCTCGCCTATCTCGCCATCAACGGGCACTTGGTTCTGCTCGGCGTATTGGCGAAGAGCTTTCAATCCTTGCCCATCGGTGCCGCCCACATCGACCGGAATTTCTTCTTGTCGGTGGCGGTGTGGGGGGCACGGGTGTTCGAGTCCGGGCTGCTCATCGCGCTACCCGCGGTTGTGGCTTTGGTGATCGTCAATTTGGCACTCGGAGTGGTCACGCGCGCAGCGCCGCAACTGAATCTGTTCGGCATCGGCTTCACGATCACTCTCATGTGCGGGTTCTTCGTGCTCCTGGCCGGCCTCGACGGCATCATGGCCGGCATCTTAAGCCTCATCAACAGCGCGCTTGCCGCAGCCAGCGATCTCGTGCGCGCGCCCGTAGGAGCGCACTGATGGCCGCTGAAGCCGAAACGGGCGGCGAACGCACAGAAGAACCGTCGCAAAAACGTCTGCAAGAGGCGCGCGAGCGCGGTCAAGTCCCGCGTTCGCGCGAGTTGACCAATTTTGCGACCATGATCGGCGGCAGCGCGACCCTGATCGCGGTCGGCGGATCGCTGGTGACGCGCCTGTCGCAGATGATGCGTCGCGGCCTCGATTTCGATGCGCAGGCATTGCGCGATCCCGACGCCATGCTGACCTCGCTCGGAACAGCGGGCACCAGCGCGCTCAGCGTCTTGTTGCCGATATTCGCCGCTTTGGCCGGCCTGGTGCTGCTGGCGTCGCTGCTGCTGGGCGGCTGGAATTTCAGCTTGCGCGCCATGGCCCCGGATTTCTCGCGCTTGGATCCGCTTGCCGGATTGAAGCGATTATTCGGCCTGCGCGGCGCCTCTGAGCTCGGCAAAGCGCTGCTCAAGTGTGCCGTGGTGGGCGGCGTTTGCGCCGCCATCGTATCGTGGACCTTGCACGACGTATTGGCACTGGCACACATGGAGCCGCGCGCCGCCATCGGCCGCGCGGTCGGGCTGATGGCGTGGGCGTTCGTCTGGTTATGTGCCTCGCTGGTTTTGGTGGCCCTCGTCGATGTGCCTCTGCAGCTGTTTCAATTCAAGCGCATGCTGCGGATGACACGCCAGGAGTTGCGCGACGAGGCCAAGGAATCAGAGGGCCGGCCGGAGACCAAGCAGCGAATTCGTCAATTGCAGCAAACGCTGGCCCGCCGCCGCATGATGCATAAGGTGCCCACTGCCGACGTCGTAATCGTCAACCCGACACATTTTGCCGTGGCTCTCAAATACGACCCGAATAAGATGCGGGCACCGCGGGTCCTCGCCAAGGGCGTCGACTTGGTCGCGCAAAATATCCGGCGCATCGCATTGGAGCACCGCGTGCCGGTATTCGAGTCGCCGAAACTGGCGCGTGCGCTGTATCGGTCAACCGATCTGAACAAGGAAATCCCCGCCGGCCTGTATGGGGCGGTGGCTCAGGTTCTGTCCTACATTTTCAGGATACGCGCTTTGAATCCGACGGTCGCCGCACGGGTGGCGCGCCCGAACCCGCAAGTCGACAGCGAGTTCGACGACACATGAACGCGCGCGCCGCGGTAGCCACCTTCGGCGATTTTGCCCGCACTGGGTTGGGGGTGCCGCTGTTGGTCATGGTGGTCCTCGCCATGATGGTGCTGCCGCTGCCGGCGTTCCTGCTGGATATTTTTTTCACCTTTAACATTTCGCTGTCGATCATGATTTTGTTGGCGGTGATCTACGTGAGGCGGGCGCTGGAATTCGCTACCTTTCCCACCGTGCTGTTGGGTGCCACGCTGCTGCGCCTCGGCCTCAACGTCGCCTCGACCCGCATCGTGTTGATCAACGGCCACACCGGATCGCACGCCGCGGGCCATGTCATAGCCGCCTTCGGCGAGTTCGTGGTCGGCGGCAATTATGCCGTCGGCATGGTGGTGTTCACGGTGCTCGTCATCATCAATTTCGTGGTGATCACCAAAGGTGCGGGCCGCATCTCGGAGGTCAGCGCGCGCTTCACATTGGACGCCATGCCCGGCCGCCAGATGGCGATCGACGCGGACTTGAATGCCGGCATCATCACTCAGGCCGAGGCCATCGTGCGGCGGCAGGAAGTGCGCGAGGAGGCGGATTTCTACGGCGCCATGGACGGCGCCAGCAAATTCGTGCGCGGCGATGCCGTCGCCGGCATCTTGGTGGTGTTCATCAATTTATTCGGCGGTACCATCATCGGTGCGGCTCAGCACGGCATGTCGCTCGCCGATGCCGGCCGTACCTATGCGCTGCTCACGATCGGCGACGGACTGGTGGCGCAAATCCCGGCGCTGCTGCTGTCGGTCGCGGTCGCCATCCTGGTCACACGCGTTTCACGCCCGCATGACATGAGCCAGCAAATCATGGTGCAGGTCTTGGGCCAGCCCAAGGCCTTGGGCGTCACCAGCGGCATCCTGACTCTGCTTGGAATCATTCCCGGAATGCCGAATCTGGTGTTCTTGAGCATGGCGGCGGTGTGCGCCGCCGGAGCCTACCTCATGAGCAAGCGCAAGGGAGCGGAGGAGGCGTCTGCGGCCGCACCCGCCGCCACGACGGTGGTTCCCTCCGAGCAGAGGGAGCTTTCCTGGGATGATGTCGAGGCGGTGGATCTGATCGGCCTCGAGGTCGGCTATAGGCTCATACCGCTCGTCGATCGCAACCAGGGCGGCGAATTGATGGGCCGCATCAAAGGCGTGCGCAAGAAACTGTCCGAGGAATTCGGCTTTCTTGTGCAAGCCGTGCATATTCGCGACAACTTGGAGCTGGGGCCCAATTCTTATCGCATCACCATCTTGGGCGCACCGGTCGGAGAGTCAGAGGTCTTCCCCGACCGCGAGCTCGCCATCAATCCGGGGCAAGTTTCCGGTCAAGTACCGGGTACCGCCACCAAGGATCCTGCCTTCGGCTTGGAGGCGGTATGGGTCGAGAAGTCGCGGCGCGAGCAGGCGCAGGGCCTCGGATACACGGTGGTTGACGCCAGCAGCGTCATCGCCACTCACTTGAGCCACCTATTGCAATCCCATGCGCACGAACTGCTGGGTCATGAAGAAGTTCAGCAGTTGCTCAACCGCTTGGGCAAGAGCGCGCCAAAGCTGATCGAGGATTTGGTGCCGAAGCTGCTGCCGATGAGCGTAGTGGTCAAGGTGCTGCAGTACCTGCTGTTGGAGCGCGTCCCTATCCGCAATCTTCGCACCATCTGCGAGACTCTTGCGGAACTGGCGCCGAGAACTCAGGACCCGGTGGCACTGGTTGCTGCCGTGCGCGTCGCCCTCGGCCGCAGCATCGTTCAGAACATCGGCGGGCTGCGGCAGGAGCTGCCGGTCATCACCCTGGATGCGGCCCTCGAGCAAGTGTTGCAGGATTCAATGGCAGGCGGCGGTGACGCCTCGCCCGGGTTCGAGCCCGGCCTCGCCGACAGAATTCAAACCGCGCTGGCGGACAGCACGCGTCGCCAGGAAGCCGCAGGCGAACCGGCGGTGCTGTTGGTCGCGCCGAAAATTCGGCCGTGGATCGCGCGCCTGATGCGCCATTCGACGCCGTCGCTTGCGGTGCTCGCCTACAACGAGATACCGGAAAATCGCCGCATACGGGTGATTGCCGCGGTTGGAAGATAAGTTGCTTGATTCATGGAGGTTGACATGAAGATAAAACGTTACACCGCGGCCAGCATGCGCGCCGCTCTCGCCCAAGTGCGGGCGGAGCAGGGGCCCGATGCAGTCATTCTCTCCAGCCGCCGCAGTGATGACGGAATAGAGGTGATCGCCGCCGTCGACTACGACGAGGCCTTGTTGGTCGAGGCGAATCGGCAGCGCAGTCCTGCGCTGGGAGCAATGGCCGAGTCCGCGGTAACGGTCGAGCCTGCGGTCTCTGCGAAGTCGGCAGTCACGGCGAAGTTGGCGGTCGCCGCGAAGTCGGCAGTCACACTCCAACCGGTTGCGGCGATTTCTCCGCCCGCGCCGGTCGCCGCGAAGCCGGCGCCAACATCTGTGGTTGCGCCCGTGCCGGTGCGCACGGCACCGGCTTCCCACGGCCCGGATTTGGGGTACGGAGCCATGCAACGCGAATTGCGGGATTTGCGACAAACCCTCGAGACCGGCCTTGCCGGCATGACGTGGAACGACAAGCGGCTGCGTGAGCCGTTGCAGGCGCGAGTGCTCGAGGAGCTCTCGGCGATGGACATAGCGCCCGACGTGGCTATGGCGCTGGCGGCGCTCACGCCGCGGCGTACCACCCTGCAAAATCCCTCGCACATTCCGTTGGCCTTGCTGGTCAAGCACCTGCCGGTGGTCGACGATCTTGCCGGCGTGAGCGGCGGGGTGATGGCGGTCGTCGGACCGACCGGAGCGGGCAAGACCACGACCATTGCCAAGCTCGCTGCCCGCTGGTGCATGCGCCATGGCAGTCAGGACCTGGCGCTGGTCAGCACCGACGGCTATCGAATCGGTGCTCGCGATCAACTCATGACATACGCGCGCATTCTCGGCGCACCGATGCATGCGGCGAACAGCGGCCGGGATTTGTCGCTGGTGCTGGATCGGCTCAGGGCGAAGAAGCTGGTACTGATCGACACCGCCGGCATGGGTCCGCGCGATGTGCGGCTGGCGGAACAGCTGGCAGCCTTGCAATTGGGGGCCGCAGGCGCGCGCGTTTTACTGGCTCTGCCGGCGCAAGGCGAAGGCCATGCGCTCGATGAGATCGTACGGGCTTTCGCGCCGGTGACTCCTGTAGCGTGCATTTTGACCAAGGTCGATGAGGCCGCGAGCCTGGGCGCGGTAATTTCAGCGACCCTGCGTCATCGTCTGAAAATAGCCTATGTCTGCGACGGCCAGCGTGTGCCGGAAGATTTGCACGCGGCCCACCGCAGACGGGTGTGGCTGGTGCGCACCGCCTTGGCGTTGACGCAGGGCAGGCCGGCGTTGCGCGACGAGGCCTATTACGCCCGTAACTTCGGCCGAGCACGCGCCCATGCGTGAAACCCGATTATCGCGCGCGCATGCCCAATCGCTCGCTGAACTCAATGCTTCGCGTCCGGTCAAGGTGATCGCCGTCACCGGCGGCAAGGGGGGCGTCGGCAAGACCACGGTGTCTGCCAATCTGGCGGTATCGATCGCTGCACAGGGCCGCGACGTGATGCTGCTGGACGCCGACCTCGGGTTGGCCAATGTCGATGTAGTTTTGGGACTCCATACCCGCTATCACCTGGGTCATGTGATTAGGGGGGAATGCAGCCTGGAAGATGCCATCGTCACCGGGCCGCATGGCTTGCAAGTCGTGCCGGCGGCGTCCGGCATGAAGCACATGGCGAATCTGCCTGAAGCTGAACAAGCCGGAATCATCCGCGCGTTCAGCGATTTGTATCACCGAGTTGAGGTTTTAGTGGTGGACACAGCGGCGGGGCTGCACGACAGCGTGACTACCTTCAGTCAGGCGGCGCATCACGTGCTTGTGGTTGTCTGCGACGAGCCCGCGTCCATCACCGATGCCTATGCGCTGATCAAGGTGTTGAGCCGTGAACACGGCGTACAGCGCTTCCAGATCCTGGCGAATCAGACCCGCCGATCGGGGGAAGGTCCCGACCTATTCCAAAAAATTGCGCGCGTCTGTGACCGATTTCTCAATGTGGCACTGGAGTTTGCAGGTTCGGTACCGTTTGACGATTACCTGCGGCGCGCGGTGCAGCGCCAGACGGCCGTCGTGGATACATACCCTGCGTCTATTTCATCCATTGCCCTTAAGAATCTGGCCCTGAAGGCCGATAAGTGGTCTGTGCCCGACGGGGCGCGAGGTCACCTTGAGTTCTTCGTGGAACGCATGGTAGGGGCCGGGATCGGTCCTTCGACGGTATTGCAATGAGAGCAAGCACACAGTACTCGAATACACAGAAGCGCGGCACAAAACCGATTCGGGACAATGATGTTCCGGTCGATCAGGTGCCGCAGCAAGAATTGGTCTTGAGACATGCCGACTTGGTCAAGCGCATTGCCTACCACTTGGTCAGCCGAATGCCGCCGAATGTCGAGGTCGACGACCTGATTCAGTCCGGAATGATCGGTTTGCTGGATGCCGCCAAGCATTATTCCGCCACCAAGGGCGCCAATTTCGAGACTTATGCCGGCATTAGAATTCGCGGCGCCATGCTCGACGAAGTTCGCAAGTCCGATTGGACCCCGCGCTCGGTGCATCGCAACATGCGCGAGATGGCGGATGTGGTTCGCAAGATCGAAAACGCCAAGGGACAGGACGCGACTCCCACCGACATCGCCCAGGGCTTGGGCGTGCCCATCGAGGAGTATCACAAGCTGGTGCAGGACGCGGCCAGTTGCCGGTTGTTCAGCTTCGACCAAATGGGATCGAGCGACGACGAATCGAGCCCGGCAGATCATGCCCGCGACGAGCAGCCGGGTCCTTTCGATCACATCGAGGACGCCGGCTTTCGCGACGCCCTTAGCCTCGCGATCAGTAGTTTGCCCGAGCGCGAAAAGATGGTTCTTTCACTCTATTACGACGACGATATGAATTTGCGCGAGATCGGCGAAGTGCTGGAAGTCTCCGAATCGCGGGTCTGCCAGATTCACGGTCAAGCCTTGGTGCGCCTGCGCGCCCGCCTCGCCGAGTGGCTGCAGCCGAACTAGACCATGGATATCTTAAGCCTCATCGGCATTGTGCTTGGGCTAATCGCCATCATCGGCGGCGCCATATTGAAGGGCAGCAGCGCCGGAGCCCTGGTTGGCAGCGCGGCGTTCGTCATCGTGGTGGTGGGAACATTTGCCGCAAGCCTGGTGCAAACGCCGCTCGCGACTTTTCTGCGTGCGTGGAAAATCGTTTCGTGGGTGTTCAAGCCGCCCGCCACCAATCCGACTGCGATGATCGAAAAAATCGTCGAGTGGAGCAACATCGCCCGCAAGCAGGGGTTGCTGGGCCTCGAGTCCGCGGTGGAGTCGGAAAAGGACGATTTCTTGAAGAAGGGCCTGCAATCGCTGGTTGACGGTGGTGAGCCGGATGCCATTCGTTCCAGCATGGAAATCGAATTGGACACCATGGAGCACTTCGACACGCAGGCCGCCA
>JBDUBO010000025.1:0-43227 GCA_040004115.1 Gammaproteobacteria bacterium
ATGACCATGTAGGCGGAATACTGGGCGAGGGTCTCGGACATCATGTTCGAGCCCTCCACCTCGCCGCCGATGAGTTGATGGCCCCACCATTGATGACCCAATTCGTGCGCAGTGACGAAGTAAGTCAGGTCCACATCCGTAGGCTTGAGCACCCGGGTGATGAAGCCGATTCCTTCTGAGAAGGGCACGGTGTTGGGGAATGACTGCGCGAAGGTGCGGTAGCGCGGAAATTCCATGATGCGGTACTGAGTAAATTGATACGGGCTGAAATGCGCCTGAAAGTAGTCTAGTCCGGCGCGCGAGGCTTCCAGCATCTCATCGATATCATAGGGATGGGCAGGGTCGTAATACACCTCCAGGTTCACCGCACCGTTGGGCCCCGAGTACACCTCCTTGCGCACGGCATAGCGGGCCGATAGATACGCATAGAAATCAAGAATGTGCGTCGGACCCATGCTGTATTCGTAGTAATGACGGCCGTCCTTGTCCCAGGCGCGTGCCAGGTACCCGGGTGCAATGCCGATTTGATCGCCGGACGTGCTGAGGATGGCGTGATACGTAATCCAGTCGGCATTTTTGGTGAAAAGATTGATGCGTGAATGCATCGGATCGCCGCGCGGTGCCATCTCCTCGAGCTCAACCAAGTGCTCCTCGCGCCGCCGCCGCGGATCGTCGATCTCAATGTTCGGATCGTAGCCGACCCCCGGAAAGTACTCGGTGTCGAAAAATGTGCCGTTGAAGGCAAACTGCGCCGGTTCATTGCCGTCGCGGAAGCCGCGGCTCTCATGGCCAACGGCAAACGTCAAGGTCACCACTTCTCCCGGCGCCAAGGGGGTATCGAGCGCGTAAATCGAATACATATTGGCGGCCGAGCGGCTGACGACATGAAACGGCCGGTCGAATTTCACGTCGCTGACCGCCTCGTGTTGATCGGTCAGATGTATTTCCGAAATAGGCCGCGCGCTCTTGTTCTGCAACGTGAACCGTCCCGTACCGTCGAAGGAGCGGCGTTCGGGATAGATGTTGATGGCGGTGTCGACCGCTGTGATCTTCGGCTGGGGCAGATTCTCGTACTTCTTGAACGCTCGTTCGTAATCGGCGAGCGCGTGGCGGCGGTCCGCAGCGGTCGTGTACTGATTGAGCACGTGCGCGTTGTAGTAGTACCAAGCACCGCTGCCTACTGCGAGCAGCAACAACAGCCCCGCGGCCGGCGCCAGGCCCGGCGCGCGGCGCAGCGCCTGCCGGGTGCGCGACGCCAGCGATATATCGGCGCCGCGCCTGGCATAGGCCATGGAGAACACGCCGAGAAAGGCAAAGATGGCGCACCAATAGACGATGGACCAGAACAGCGACGGCACAAAATGTCCGTAGCCGTTCATGTCCGAATACAAATACGCCGGCACCGCGCCCGGGAGGTACAGAGTGTTTTCCCAGCCGAAGGCGAACAGCACCGGCTGCAGGACCACAACGCCGATGACGATTCCATGGCCGATGAATTTGTTCGACACCATGGTTTGCACAAACATGGCAAACAGCGCCAGCGCCAACATCTGCGGCAACGTAATCAGGTACAGCTCTTTGAAGTATTGCAGCACCTCGTAGTGGTAGTAGCCGTCGAGAGTCTGCATCAGCATCCCGACCAACAGCGTGATGGTGAGCAGAACGATCTCGATGACGGCTATGGCCGTGAACTTCGACAGCCAGTCGATCGACCCCGGCATCGGCATTGCGTCGTGAATGCCGTCGAAACGGGTGTCGCGCTCGCGCCAGATCAGCTCCGCTGCATACAGGGCGGCAACGATGATGAAAAACAAGGTGCCCGAGCCCTCCACCGCCTGCAGCATCAGATAAGTCACGGGCCAGACATTCACACCGCCCACCCGGCCGGCGAAGTGCCCGTTATTCGCCGCAAACGCGATGAGCAGCCCGACTATGGCCCAGAAGGGAATCTCGGTCATGACGGTGCGGATGCGCATCCCGGACAGCGACAGATATTGCAGCAAAGTGGTGCGTTTACCGAACACCTGATGCACCGGCGGTAAGTGCACCGACACCCAAGAGCGTGCCGGACGCGTCGCCTCGACTTCCTGTTGGTGCGCCTTCGCGGCCCGTTTGCCCTGTGAACGCGCCGTCAATGCCTCCACCGACATGGGGAACAACACCCACACGCCTGCGAGCGCGATGACGCCCGCTCCCGCCCAAAGCAGTCGATTGTAAAAAAACACTCCCGGGGAATATCCAGAGAAATCCCAGGGTAGAAGCCTGCTGTTCTTTTCGACCACGCTCCAGTAGCGCGTGATGGCGTCGATCATGCGCAGGCCGATCGGATCGAGTACGCCCGACCAGAAGTGCTCGAGCGAGCGGGTGGCCGCGAACACGGTCAGGCCGATGATGTACAGCATGAACAGCGCCACCCCCTGCAGGTAGACGATGATCAACTTGCGCGTGAGCGCCGCCACGGCGAAAAACAGCGATCCGATGAAGAAAATTTGCACCACCACGATGGCGAAGAACGGCTGTAGGTACCACGCCAGGTGATTCGGCCCGATGCGGGCGTGATCCGCCCATGGAGCCAATGTGCCGAGGTAGGTACCCACCACCAAGCCGAAAAATACCAGCACCGTGGTGACGAAGGAGCCGGCCCAGCGTCCGCCCAGGTAGGCGAACTTGGAGATAGGCTTGGTGAAGATCATCTGGTAGGTGTCGCGCTGAAAATCCCGCAGCACGGAGGTACCGAAAATCGCCGCCATGACAATCACGCCGAACAGACACGAGTAGGTGTCGTTCAAGGTATTGGCATACGGGCCGTTCAGCAGGATCTTGCCGTTGCTGTTGGAAATAGGCCCGAAGTTCTCGGAGGCAACGCAGAAGAACGAAAAGGCGGTCCAGAGTAGAAAGTAGACGTAGGTGGAGACGCTCTTGACGCGGAAGCGCAGCTCGAAGGTGAAGAATTCCCAAAGCATGCCCATGACGGTATCTCCCTCGCCAGACGCTATGCTCTAGGGCCGCGCGACAGATTCAAGAAGTAGACATCCTCCAGACCGGCGGCCGCCGCCCGGAAGTGCTCGCCCGGCGAAGATGGCGCGAACACTCGGATCTCGTGCTGTCCTCCCAGCAGATGAGTGCTGATTATTGTCACTTGACTCTCGAGCGCCCGCAGTTCCTCGTCGGTGTCGACGACCCGCGACCATATCTGGCCCTCGAGCGCCAGCAGGACCTCGGTAGGCGCTCCCTCCAGCAGCACTTGTCCTGCTGCAATGATGGCCATCCGCGGACAGAGTTCGCGCACGTCATCGACAATGTGGGTCGACAGAATAACTGTCACATTGCGGCCTATCGAGGACAAAAGATTGAGGAATCGATTGCGCTCGGCGGGATCGAGGCCGGCAGTGGGCTCATCGACGATGATCAGGCGCGGATTGGCCAACAGCGCCTGGGCAATGCCGAAGCGCTGCTTCATGCCGCCCGAGTAGGTGGAGAGCGCCTTCTTGCGCGCCTCCCACAGATTGGTCTGCTGCAGCAGCGCATCGACCCTCTCTTTGCGTTCGCCTTTCGCTGTGACGCCCTTGAGAATGGCCAGGTGCGTCAGCATGTCGACCGCGGACATCTTCGGGTACACGCCGAACTCCTGCGGCAGATAGCCCAAAATCTTCCGTACCTCGTTTTTTTGCGTAAGCACGTTCAGACCGTCGAGGACAATGCTGCCCGCGTCGGGGTCCTGCAGGGTCGCGATGGTGCGCATCAGCGAGCTTTTACCCGCGCCGTTCGGTCCAAGCAGGCCGAACATATTGTTGCCGACGGTCAACGACAAGTCTCTCAGTGCTCGCACGCCGTTGGAATAGGTCTTGGACAAACCCGTAATTTGCAAAGCCATGACAGTTCCCCGAGTTTTTTTACCGCTTAGGTTAGCCCGGCGATAACGTTGACCACCAGTTCCGCCTTGGCGCTCACGCGCCGAAGCCGGCACCGCCGATATTGAACATCATCGGTGTGTTGCGCCGCAAATAGCGCGGGCCGAACGCGTGGCTTGCAGGGACGAACTCGTCGCTTCGCGGGATGGGGTCGGGGACTTCAAATGAGCTCGATCTCCACGAACCGAAATTCAAACTCATTGACGTTGATCACATTGTGCGCCACACCCGCGGGGCGAGCATATGATGCACCCAGCGTCAATGTCGCTTCGCGCACGCCGCCGGGTTCTTCCAGCCGCAGAATGCCGCTGGTGAGGGGAACGACGACATAGTCATGGGCATGCACGTGATATCCCGTGTCGGCTCCCGGTGAAAAGCGCCATTCCGTGACGATCACACGCTCGTTTTGCAGCTGCACCACCGAAGTCGCCTTCACTTGATTCTCCTCCGCTGGTCCCATCAATCACGAGTATAGCCGCCTCGCGCATGCTAACGTTCGCAACAATCATTGGGAGAGAAACCATGCGGAGCATTTGGACGGTGCAAGCGATGACTATACCGATGACTATGGCTATGGCGATGCCAATGGCAATGGCAATGGCGATGTTGACGGCGGCCGGCGCCGGGAGTGTTCAAGCAGCTGCGCATCGCAACGACAAGGTTTACCAGGCCGCGGTTGCCAGCCGCGCGGCAGCGCTGGATTTGCTCAAGGAGATCGTCGACATCGATTCGGGCACCGGGGATATCGCGGGCGGCACCCGGGTCGAAACCGTGCTCGCCGCGCGCCTCAAGGCCTTGGGCGCTGAGGTGCGCGCCGAACCCGCCGAGGTTCCCGGATTGCCGGCCAATCTGATGGCGGTATTTCACGGCACGGGAAGGGGCAGAATTCTCATTATTGCGCACATAGATACGGTGTTTGGACCCGGCACCGCGGCGGCGCGGCCTTTCAGCATGGATCAGGAACGCGCTCACGGTCCCGGCGTCGGCGATGAGAAGGCCGGCGTCATCAATGCGGTAATGGCGCTGAAAATACTGCACGACCTCGGCTTCAAGAACTACGGCACCATCACGCTGCTGCTCGACGACAGCGAGGAGCGTGGTTCGCCGGGTTCCCGCAAGCTGATTGCGTCGCTGGTCAAACAGCATGATGTCGAATTGAATATGGAACCCGGCGATCCGCCGGATGCCCTCACCGTCTGGCGCAAGGGCTCGACCAGCATTCATATGCAGGTCAGGGGCCGTGCGGCCCACGCCGGCATGGCGCCCCAGGATGGCCGAAACGCCGCGGTCGAACTGGTGCACCAGCTGTCGGCGTTGGAAGGAGCGTTCCCTCACTCCGGCGCCGGCACCACGGTGAATCTCACCATTCTCAAGTCCGGCGAGCGCAACAACATCATTCCGGACCTCGCGGAGGCCATACTCAATGTCCGCTACCGCACAGCGGAGGATTTCGATGCCGTACTCGCCAAAGTGGAAGCCGGCGCCGGCATCACTCTGGTCGCCGATACGCAGGTCACGGTGACTCACGACCCCGCCTACCCACCGCTCACCGAAAATGCACAGATCGACGCCCTCGCGGCCCGCGCCAAGGCGATTTACGCGGAAATCGGCAAGACCGTCGCGTCGTCGGGCAACGGCGGCGCCTCAGAATCCGCGCTGGCCATGGCTGAAGGCACTCCGGCACTCGACGGGCTCGGGTTTGTCGGCGGGGACTTTCACACCGACCACGAGTGGATCGATCTGAGCAGCGTGGTGCCGCGGCTTTACCTGTTCACGCGGCTGTTGATGGAGGTGGGAGCCAAACCTTGAGCCGCGCAATCCTTACAGCGGCTGCCCAGGCAACTCAACAACCGGGAGGCTCGACCTGTCGAAATGCGCGGTACTACGGTAGGATGCAAAGGCTGCGACACAGGACGCTAGAAGGGTACTCAAGACCGTAATGCCGCTGGTGATGCTCTGCCCCGCCTGTGATTTGGCGCATCGACGCTCACCGGCTCCCGCATTCGCACGCACCCGTTGCGTGCGCTGCCGCAAGCCGCTGCAGGTGGCGCGCAACACCACCATCGACACCGCCATTGCGCTGGCCGCCTGTGCCTCGGTGTTGATGTTCCTGGCCAATGCCTATCCGCTGGTGGCGATGCACGTCAACGGTGCCTCACGTCAGACCACCTTGATCGGGGCCGCGCTCGGCCTGTACGAGCAGCACGATAAGACGCTTGCGGTGCTGGTGTTTCTGACCATTTTTGTCGCGCCGCTGCTGCACGTTGCGACGCTGCTCTACGTGTTGGTTCCGTTGTGGATCGGCCGGCGCGCCTACGGACAGAATTTCGTCATTCGCCTGATCACCCGTGTGCGGCCTTGGAGCTTCACCGAAGTATTTTTACTCGGCACGGTGGTGGCGTTGGTGCGTCTCGCCAAGTTCGCGCACGTCGTGCCGGGAGTTGCGCTTTGGTCCTGCGTCTTGCTAATGCTGTGTCTGTCGGCAATGAGCAACCGCACATCCTCGGATCAGCTATGGCAGTGGGTTGGGCGAGGCCCACGATGACCGGGCGCGCCGCCACCGGCCGCAGCCTCGGGCTGCTGTCATGCCTGGATTGCCACTTGACCATACGCGACGCGAAGGCGCCTCATATGCGCTGCCCCCGTTGCCATGCGAGCCTTCACGAGCGCAAGCCGCACAGCTTAGGCCTAACCACGGCATTGCTGATTCTCGCCGCCGTACTCTATGTGCCGGCCAACCTGTTGCCGGTCATGGACACCAATACCCCCTTCGACGACGAAAGCGACACCATCATGAGCGGTGTGCTGGTGTTGCTGCATTCCGGCTCATGGCCCATTGCAGCGCTGGTGTTCATCGCCAGCATCGTCGTGCCCTTGCTGAAAATTCTCGCGCTGGCAGTGTTGACCTATTCGGCGTGGGCGGGCTCGCCGAGCGGCCGCCTGCAGCGCAGCCAGCTCTATCGGGTGTTGGAATACATCGGGCGTTGGTCGATGCTGGACATATACGCCATCTCCCTCTTGGCCACTTTGGTGCAGGTACAATCCTTCGCATCCGTCATCGTCGGATGGGGAGCTTGGGCGTTCGGCGCCGTGGTGGTGCTGACCCTGCTCGCCACGCAAACCTTCGACGAACGGCTGCTATGGGACGCGCACACGTGACTGAAGCCACGAACCCCGGCAATGAAGAACTGCCGAGCGCCGAGATCGTGCCTGCGACGGCGCGCCGCCTGCCCTTGATTTGGGCACTCCCGGTGATCGTGGTGCTGGCCGGCGCATTTGTCGTGATTCAAGAGAAACTTGCGCAGGGAACGAGCGTCGAGATCCAATTCCACAACGCGGAGGATCTGGAGCCCAACAAGACCAAGATCCGCTACAAGGATGTCGAGATCGGCGAGGTGAGCGAGATTCATGTCGCCAAGGATCGCAAGGATGTCATCGTCACGGCCATGATTCATCGCGACGCGAGCGAGTACCTGGTCGAGGACACGCGCTTCTGGGTGGTGCGTCCGCGGGTCTCCGCCGCGGGGATCACCGGCTTGGGAACGCTGGTGTCGGGCGCCTATATCAGCGTCGACGTGGGAAAGTCGGATGCGCAAACCAAGCGCTTCGTCGGGCTCGAGGTACCGCCCATCGTCACCGCGGACCAGCCGGGGCGTGAATTCATTCTCCACACGGACGATTTGGGTTCCTTGAGCATCGGCTCCCTGGTGTTTTATCGGCACATCGTCGCCGGCCAAGTGGTGGCTTATACCTTGGACCCCAGCGGCAGCGGTGTCACGCTCAAGGTATTCGTCAAGGCACCCTTCGATGACTTCGTCACCGCGGGCACACGATTTTGGCAGGCGAGCGGCATCGACATGTCGCTCAGTTCCGATGGCATCAAGCTGCGCACGGAATCCCTGACATCTATCCTGCAAGGCGGCGTGACCTTCCGCGCGCTTCCCGGCAGCGCCACGACGCCGGTCGCCAGCGATGCGGCCTTCATTCTTTACTCGGATGAGGACCGGGCGATGCGGCCCCTCGAAACGGAGATACGCACCTTCGTTATGTACTTTAATGGCTCGCTGCGCGGTCTGTCGCCGGGCGCACCGGTCGAGTTGCACGGCATTGGCGTAGGTGAGGTTAAGAGCGTCGACGTGGAGTACGACCGGGATACCGCCTCGCTGCGTTTTCCTGTCCTCGTGGATTTGTATCCGCAGCGCATCCGGGGCCGCAAAGCCCGCGGTGCGCGGCAGTCCGCTGCCACCGCAGGGAATGAAACGACCAGCCGGTTATTGATCGACAGCCTGGTGGCACACGGCCTGCGGGCGGAACTGAAGTCCGGCAACTTGCTTACGGGCCAGAAGTACGTGGACCTGGATGTGCACCCCGATGCCCTCGCGCAGACGATCTGGTGGAAGGAGCAGCCGGCCGTGTTTCCCACCACATCCAACGGGCTCGATGAGATTCAAGATTCCATTGGCGGCATCGCGCGCAAGCTCAACAAGGTCCCCTTCGACCAAATTTCTTACCGTTTGGTGTCCACCATGACGGCGTTGGAACAAACCCTGAAGAGCACCGATCGATTGATGCAGCACGTGGACGGAAGCCTGGCGCCGCAAATTCAGGCGACCTTGGTCGAAGCACAAGGCGCCTTGAAGAACGCCAAGGAGTTGCTCGGGCAGGACGCACCTCTACGGGGCGATCTCGGCGAGACGCTGCTGCAACTGTCGCGGGCCGCGAAAGCGGTCACCACGCTGGTTGAATACCTTGAACGCCATCCGGAATCTCTGCTGCGCGGCAAGCCGGGAGACTCACCGTGAAAATATGGCCGACGGCCGCGGCTTTGCTCTTGCCGCTTTGCGCCTGCGTTTCAAGCAAACCCGATCATTTCTACATACTCAGCGTGCTGCCGCAGGCTGTCAGCGCCCCCCGCACCGGCTCGGCGGTTCAGGCGACGCTCAAGGTAACCGTGCCCTCCCTGATGGATCGCACCGAAATGGTGCTCAATACATCCGCGGATGGAGTCAGGGTGTTGGAGCACGAACGTTGGGCGGTGCCGCTGGCGGACCTCGTGACTCAAACCCTGGCGCGCGACATCGAACGGCGCCGCGACGACGTCCTGGTCGCAGACCGAGCTGTCGGGCGTATGACAACGATCAAAATCACCGTCGATATCGTGCAACTTTCGATGCGCCGCGGCGCGCAGGCCAGCATGGAGGCGCACTGGCGGATTCGGGACACGCGCACCGGCAATGAACTGGTCGGCGGCGATGTATTTACCGCACCGCTCGGACTGGTGGGTTATTCCGTAGTCGCTCAGACCTTGAGCGAATGCTTGAGCTCGCTGGCAGACCGATTGGTCGGGCAGATCGCGCACGCCGAGTAGCGCAGCGAAAACGCGGACGCCTCGGCCAGCGAGGCGTCCGCGCGCACAATTCCTTTGCGCTTTTTCGAACTACTCGGGCTGCACCGCGATGTCGTTGTGCACCGATCGCACGCCGTCGGTATCTTTGGCCAGCAGTCCGGCCATGTCGACCGCGTCTTGGGTGGGAGCTTTGCCGCTCAGCCAAACCACGCCATTGGCATCGGTATCCACGTTGATGTGCGTCAACGTGGTCAGATGTTTGGAGGCGAGTTTCGCCTTCACTTTGGTGGTAATCACCGAGTCTTTGACGTAGTGGTGATCGGTTCCATTCGCAAGCGCCATCGGCACGCACGCTACGCTCGCAGCCACGATTCCCGCCAGTATTAGATGTTTCATATTTTACTCCTGCAATTGTTTTAAATGTAGCCCAGCGGCTCTCGCCATTCTCGGAGCATAGATTGCGCCCCGCCGCGTTCGATTTCTGTAGGCGCCCAAAGGAAGGCCATGACGGTCATTTCCCACACGCCGCGGGCTAAGGGGCTTTGATACTTGTATCGCGCAGCATTCAGTCTTAAGTTACGGACATGGACTATCGAAAACTGGGTGACAGTGATCTGACCGTCTCGGAGATCGCCTTTGGATCCTGGCTCACTTTCTCGGACGGGCCGAAGAAGGATAATGCCATCGCCTGCGTGCATCGCGCGTTGGCGCGCGGGATCACCCTTATCGACACGGCCAATGTGTATGGTAGGGGCGCCGCCGAACGGGTATTGGGCGAGGCGCTGAAAGGCGTGGCGCGCGACAGCTATGTGTTGGCGACCAAACTCTACTTCCCTATGAGCAGCGCCGATCGCGGACTGTCGCGCGCACAGATCTTCAAACAGCTGGATGCATCGCTTGCACGGCTGCAGGTGGACTACGTGGATTTGTATCAATGCCATCGATACGATGAAGCAACGCCTCTCGAGGAGACCATGCACGCCTTGAGCGAGGTGGTGCGGCTGGGCAAGGTGCGGTACGTCGGCTTCTCCGAATGGCCCGTCGATCGGATTGCGGCAGCGCTCGCCATCCCCAACGTCGAGAAGTTCGTCTCCAGCCAACCGCAGTACTCCCTGCTGCATCGGGATCCCGAAGCGTTGCTGCTGCCCTTGACGGCGCGCTCCGGTATCTCGCAAATCGTCTGGTCGCCTCTCGCGCAGGGCATACTCACGGGAAAATATACGTCCGGAAGAAGTCTTCCCGCTGACAGCCGCGCCGCGAATTCTTCCATCAACGGCTTCATCAATCAGGCGTGGCTGCGTCCGCAGCTGCTCGATGCCGTTCAGAGACTGCGTCCCCTCGCTGCGCAGGCCGGCCTCACGCTTGCGCAATTTGCGCTGGCCTGGGTGCTGCGGCAGCCCAACGTCGCATCCGCAATAACCGGCGCCTCGCGCCCGGAGCAGGTCGATGAGAATGCGGCGGCCTCGGGTCGTCACGTGGCGCCGGAGCTGTTCGCCGGCGCCGAAGCAATCCTCGCAAGCCAACCCTCAGAACAATCCGCATGAATGCAGACTGGCGTCTATTTGCGCTGGGGTCCGCGTTCTTCGCCGCGCTCACGGCGATATTCGGCAAGGTCGGCGTAGCTGAAATAAATTCCGATCTGGCGACGTTCCTCCGGACCCTCGTCATTTTATTGATCACGGCGCTCGTGACTTGGACGCGGCACGAGTGGCAAAGACCCAGCACGCTGTCGACGAAGGGCGTGGTGTTCCTGGTACTGTCCGGGGCGGCCACCGGACTGTCGTGGCTCTGCTACTATCGCGCGCTGCAAACGGGCCCGGCATCCCGCGTGGCGCCTATCGACAAGCTCAGCGTCATCCTCGTGGTTTTACTTGCCGTCGCCTTCCTCGGCGAACGACTCACGTGGAAGGTGGGCGTCGGCGGCGTTTTGATCACCGCCGGCGCCGTCCTCATGGCGCTCTAGGCAAACGCCCGGAGCGTGAACACCGGGCGAACGCCTACTTCGAATCCCTGCGGCGATCCGAATCCATGCGCTCCGAGTCCTTCAAATTATCGTGGAGATCGCTCTTGGCATCGCCGAACTTGGCCTGTACCTTGCCGAGATTCTTGTTGATATTGCCCTTGACCTGCTGACCCACGTTGCCGATGGTCTTGCCCGCAACCTCCTGCACCTTGCCGGCCACTTCCTTGGCTCTGCCCTCGACTTGATCTTTGTTGATGCTCATGATTACTCCGGAAAGCACGTCGGCGAACGGCCGACTCGTAACAACGAAATCGATGTTACGCGGCCGGCTTTTTTGAGTTGTAGGACGTCCTACCCTTCGGCTGTCGGAGAAGCGACATTTCGGATGACAGCGGCCTCGTTCCAAATTTCGCGCGCCCAGCGCGCGAGCAGCAAGGCTTCGCTCCAGCGATCCGACAGCTCCCTTCCTTTGGCATCGGTGATGGCATAGTCGGGCGGCCCCAGCTCGCACAGAAATACCATGGCCGAATCCGTTCCCGCATGCCGGGCCTGCCAGGCTGCAAATCCCCGGCGCCACCAGTCGCGGAACAGCGCCACCCATTTGGCATTCTGCGGAAAATCGAGCGCCACTTGGATTTGCCCGCGCGCCGCGACGCGGCCCTGAAAGGAATCGGAATGTTCCAGCACTTGCGTGATCAAGGCCTGCAGCGCGGGCGGCGGCGAACTGGGCATCTCCCGATCCACCACGTAGTGCGACAAGTCCGCAGCCAGGCGCATGGCGGGAACCGCGTCCAACAATTGCACGGTCGTGAACAAATCATTGGTAATGCAATTGCGATGCGTCTCGAATTGTATGGGCATGCCTTCTTGCTCGGCTACGCGAAGCCAGCCTTCGATCACGGGAATCATGTCGCCGAGACTGACGGGCATTTCCTGCCCGATGACCACCACGAAAGGCGCCGCGATGCGGTGCGCGAGCTGCAGCGCAGGACGCAAGGCTTCGACCGAGGACGGGAAGGCGGTGAGACCGCCGGCCAATCCCGTGCGGGCATAATGCGGCACTGTGGCTTCGGCCTGGTCCATGCTGAGCGCGCCCAAGTCGATGACCATGCCGTCGAATCCTGAGGCGCGCACGCGGTCGAACTTGTCCGCAATCGATGCCTCCGGCACGCTGAGCCGGTCCATCGCCCACAGTGCTTGAAAGACCAGCAGGCGATTAGCCATGAGCCGAGTCGGCTATCCAGGTGTTGTCGTCGGAATAATCGGCCTCGGTCCTGCCCCGCGCGAAGGCGCGCACCACGGCCAACTGAAATCCCCAGTAGCTCATGCTGGGCGGCACCGCGCCTCGTGCGGTGAATATGGCCTGATGCAGCTCGCGCAACCGGTGGAAGGGCACGCCCGGAAAGGCATGGTGCGCGGTATGGTACTGCATCTGCCAGCCAAGCCAGCGCATGAGCGCGTTGGTCCGAGTGCTGCGCGTGTTGACCAATACATTGTCTTCATGCGGCAAGCCCAGATGCTCGATGGTGTTCTGTAATTGGTGGACGCACTTCATTGTCAACATCGGCGCCAGCCACAGAATCACGGCGCCCCAGCTGCGTACCGTCACAGATACGCCGACGATCAATGCATAGCCTGCCAGATGCAGGCGCGCCTCGCGGATCAGCTCAGGATGCCGTTTGGCCGGCAGGTAGGGCTCGCTGACAATGCCGATCGAGAATCGCAGGATGCGGCGCCAGCGTGTGTACCAATAACTCACCCCCGACATCCACAGAAGATACGAAGCCAGGGTGTAGCGTTCGCGTGCGAGTTCTCCGTCCTTGCTCCAGTCCTGAGTAAAGCGGTGATGGGCCAGGTGCTGCACCTGATCGAAGGTGCGCGGGTAGAACAGCACGAAACCAAAGAACCGCCCCACCCACTCGTTCAGCCAGCTCGTGCGGAACACCGTCCAATGACTGAGTTCATGTTGCCCGGCATAGAGAAAATTAAGCAGCACGCCATGCGCTGCGAAGATCGGCACTACCCACCAGGAATCGCGCCAATGCCAGAGCAGCGCTCCGGTGAAGGCGATGGTCCCGAGATGCGACACCGTCTGCAAGGCGCCTCGGGCATTCGAGGGCACGCATAGACTGCGCAACTTGGCGGCATCGATTACATCGCGCCGCACAAACACTTCATCCACCGACGTCTCCCGGGCGGAAACCAACATGCTACGACGGCGCCGACAGGATAGCTACGGACTCGGCTAATGAGCGTGGTCGGCCTCGACCTTCGCAACCGAGGGGCGCGCGGCGATGATTTTCGTGTGTGCTTCCAGCTTGGGCAAACGCCGGTACAGGTCGATTTTGTCCCCCGAGTACCACCCGCTGAGCATGTACAAGTAAACATCGGCTATGGAGAAATTCCCCCCCAACACATAGGGCCCAAGACGCTGGCTGATGAGTGCAATGTGGCCGCAAAAATCGGCGACGCCCTTCTCGCGGACGGCTTCTGCATCCGCTTCGCCGCGCGTTGAATAGCGGTCGGAATAGTACATGCGCAGCACCGCCTCGTAGACATTGGCAGAGAGAAATACCATCCATTGCAGGAAGGCGGCGTGCCGGCTGGTTCCCGGCTGGGGCGCCAGCGCCGATTGAGGATGGCTCAGCGAGAGATGGATCAGCATGGCCGCCGATTCGAACATGATGCTGCCGTCGGGCAGCATCAGCGCCGGCACTCTGCCGGTGGGATTCGTGGCGCGGTATTGAGCCACATCGGCCGCGTCGGTTCCCACCCAGACACGGTCGTACGAAACCCCTATCTCTTCGAGTGCGATCTGCACCGCAAGCGAGCCCGAACCCGGCCGACCGTAGAGTTTGTACATCGATGTCATCGGCATTTCCCTTTGTTACGCCGGAATATTACCTTCTCGCAGGCTCGATTGCCGGAGAATTGCAGTATCCTTGCCGCAGATTTCGTCAGTGCGCATATGTAAATCGAACAAACAAGGGATGACCATGATATCGAGACGCGTTCTACTTCACGGCGCGGCCGGCGCTCCCATCGCGGCGCTCGCTGCAGGCCTCGGTGTTACCGCAGCATCTGCGGCAGGCGCCGCAGAACTCAAATCCCTGACGGCGGATGCGAAGCCGATTTCGGCCGCGGAAAGGCAGGCACGCCTTGCCAAGGTGCAAGCGCTCATGGCGGAACGCAAGGTTGCCGCCCTGCTCGTCGAACCCGGATCGACGCTCGACTACTTCACCGGCATACGCTGGCATCGTTCCGAGCGCACCACCTTGGCCATCATCCCGGCTCGCGGCACAGTCCTCGTTGTGACGCCGGCCTTCGAAGTGCCGTCCGTGCGCGAAACCCTGCAAGTAGGCGGTGACGTACGGCCGTGGAACGAGCATGAAAGTCCCTTCGCACTCATCGTGCAAGGCCTGCGCGACCGCGGCGTCGCCTCCGGTGTCGTCGCCGTAGAATCCACCGTACGCTTCTTCATCGTCGACGGCGTACGTCAGGTGTCAAACAGCTACGAGATCATCTCGGCCGATCCGTTGGTGCGAGCCTGCCGGCTCATCAAATCGCCGGCTGAATTGGCGCTGATGCAATTGGCCAATACCGTCACCTTGGCGGCGATTCGCTCCGTCCATGCTCGCGTGCAGCTCGGCATGAGTTCCGACGAGATCAGCGCACTGATGGATCGCGCCACCAGTGCTCTGGGAGGCGGCACGTCCGAATTTTCGCTGGTGCTGCTGAACGAAGCCTCCGCCTATCCGCACGGGTCGATCAAACAACAAAGGGTGCGTGAAGGGTCGATCGTGTTGATGGATTGCGGCTGCACCGTCCAGGGATACCAATCGGACATATCGCGCACCTGGGTGTTCGGCCAGGCGAGTGCCAAGCAGCGTAAGGTTTGGAACACAGTCAAGCGCGGTCAGGAAATTGCCCTCGAGGCCGCAAAGCTCGGCGCCCCTACCGGCACCATCGACGATGCCGTGCGCGGCTACTACGAGCACGAGGGTTGGGGCCCTGGCTACAAGCTGCCAGGCCTCCCACATCGCACCGGCCATGGCATCGGGTTGGACGGTCACGAGCCTGCGTATCTGGTCCATGGCGATTCGACGCCGCTGCAGGCTGGTATGTGCTTTTCCGACGAGCCTGGAATCTATATTCCTGGCGAATTCGGCGTTCGCATGGAAGACTGCTGGCACATGACTGAGTCGGGTCCCAAGCTGTTTACACCGCTCGCGAAGTCCCTGGATGAGCCTATTTGAAGGCATCGAGCCGGCGGCTGCGGCGATGATTGCCGTGCTGTCACTGCTGATTTGGATCTACCTGTGCTTCGCTCACGGCAGATTCTGGCAATCCGGGCCGCAGTTGCCGGCGGCGGCGCCACTGCAGTTTCCCGACGTGGACGTGGTGGTGCCGGCCCGCGACGAGGCGCACACCGTTGCTGCTGCCATCGGCACCCTGCTGGAACAGGATTACGGCGGCAGCTTCCGCGTTATCCTGGTTGACGACAACTCCAGCGACGCGACTGCGGAACTGGCGAAATCCGCCGCACCGGCGCAATCGGCGTCGCGTCTGGAGATCATTTCGCTAAAGTCGAAAGCGGCGGGCTGGTCCGGCAAATTGTGGGCGCTGAGCCAGGGTGTTGCCGCGGGCCACGCGCCCTTTCTGCTGTTCACCGATGCCGACATCGTGCACGACCCGCGTCATTTATCCTCGCTGGTGGCGAAGCTTCTGCATTCGGGCGTGGACATGGTGAGCGAAATGGTGCGCTTGAACTGCTCAAGTGTTGCCGAGCGGGCATTAGTGCCTGCCTTCGTCTATTTCTTTCAGATGCTGTATCCATTCAACCAGGTAAACGACCCTCGATCACGCGTCGCCGCCGCGGCCGGCGGCACGGTATTGATCCGACGCGACGCGCTGCAGCGCCTGGGTGGCATCGATGCAATCAAGAGCGCCCTGATCGATGATGTCGCGCTGGCCAAGGCAGTCAAAGCCGGCGGCGCGATATTTATCGGCCACTCCGGACTCGCCTCCTCCATTCGCCCCTATCCCCATTTTTCCGACATATGGCATATGGTCTCGCGCACGGCATTTACGCAATTACGCTATTCGATGGCGCTGTTGGCGCTCACCCTGCTTGGCCTGACGCTGGTGTGGTTGGCGCCGGTTGCAGCCATGCTGTTCGGCCAGGGTTGGCCACGCGCCTGCGGAGCGGCGGCATTCACCATTGCGCTGTTGACCTATGTACCCACGCTGCGCCGCTATGGGCAAAGCCCGCTGTGGGCGCTGGCGCTGCCGCTGATTGCGCTGTTTTACATGGCCGCAACCTTGGGCTCGGCACTCGAATACTGGCTCGGCCGCGGCGCCCGTTGGAAGAGCCGCGCGTACGGCCCCGATTAGGCCGATGAGCAGGCCTACGCCGCCGAATAGCAAGCTACCCAGTGACCGCCGACGGCTGTGTCTGCAGGGCTCGCAAGGCCTGGCCCTTCACGGAGAATCCATCCAAAGTAACTTCGTTCGGGAAGCAGCTGGTCCGGTATTCTAGCGAGCGCAGGCTGAAGTTCTTGGTGATGAGGTCCTTCATCCCTTGTATCAATTCGCAATCCCCTCCGCCCATGAAGTTGGGACGCCGCGGGGTCAGCTCCAGCGCTGTCCACTGAGCCTTGACGGTGTCTGATCCCGGCGCCTCGGCAGCCGGAACCAGCGCATAAAAATCGACGTTCACCCATGCGCTGCGACTGGGTGAATTAAACGGGCCCGGGCAGCCGCTGGCGCGAACCTTCAGATCCTTGCGCGCCCCAAGATGCAGCAATAGCTGCCTCACATGATCTTCGAGGCCATCGCAGGTATAGAGGGTGGTGAAGCCTACGTAGTTGAACGTCAGCTTGTGATGCTGCCACTCGCTGCTGACAACGTCGGCGGTCGAACCGGTCGCAAGTTCAGCAGCGGGCGCGGGCGCAGCGATTGATCGGCACGACAAACTGAGCATGGCCGCCGCTCCAATAACCAAAATCCAGGATCGATGCGCATGCTGCATAGCGGTACCTCTTCAGACGCAAGTCGCGACGTCATCTAGATACGACTCATTATATCGAACGGAGTTCAGCACCCGGTCGCGTAGGCGCTCAACATTTTCGCGCCGCGTCCGCCTCGCGGCCGGGCTCACGGCTGGCCTCGACCACGGTGACCGCCGTCATATTGACGATGCGCCGTACCGTGGCCGCCGGGGTCAATATGTGCGCCGGCGCGCCGCAGCCCAATAGGATGGGGCCGATGGCGACGTTTTGCCCGGCCGCGGATTTGAGCAGATTGTAGGCTATGTTGGCGCTGTCGAGGTTCGGACATACCAGTAGATTGGCACTGCCGTGCAGAGTGCTGCCCGGCAGTACGCTAAACCGGGCGGACTCATCCAGTGCGCTGTCGCCGTGCATTTCGCCGTCTACTTCCAGACCCGGCACGCGCTCGTGCAGCAGCGCCAGGGTATCGCGCATTTTCAATGCGGACGGTGCATCGCTGCTGCCGAAGTTCGAATGCGACAGCAGCGCAGCCTTGGGGGTCAAGCCGAAGGCGCAGAGCTGATCCGCGGCCAGCCGGGTGATTTCCGCGAGCTGTTCCGCAGTGGGGTCGAGGTTGACATGCGTGTCGACGATGAACACCTGGCGACCCGGCAGGATGAGCCCGCTCATTGCCCCATACACCTTGACCCCCGCACGGCGACCGATGACTTGATCGATGTAGTGCAGGTGCCGAGCGGTGGTGCTGATGGTTCCGCAGATCAGCCCGTCGGCCTCGCCCTTCTTCAACAGCATCGCGGCAATCAAGGTGGTGCGCCGGCGCATTTCCAATTTTGCGTATTGCGCGGTCACGCCGCTGCGTTCGGTGAGCTTGTGATAGGTCTGCCAATACTCGCGAAATCTCGTATCATTTTCAGGGTTGACGACGCTGAAATGCTCGCCCAACCGGATGCGCAGGCCGTGGCGCTTGATGCCGCTCTCGATCACCGCCGGACGGCCGACCAGAATGGGTGTGGCGAGCTTCTCGTCCACCGCAATCTGCACGGCGCGCAGCACCCGATCATCCTCGCCCTCCGCGTACACGATGCGGCTGCGCTGTGCGGGCAAGGCGCGGGCGGCAGCATAGATGGGCTGCATCAAAGTGCCGCTGTGATAAACAAACTGCAGCAGCCGCTGACCGTAGGCCTCGAGGTCGGCGATGGGCCGGGTGGCGACCCCCGACTCCATGGCGGCCTTGGCCACCGCAGGCGCAATCTTCACGATCAAGCGCGGGTCAAAGGGCTTCGGAATCAGGTACTCCGGCCCGAACGCCAAATCCTCCATTCCCCCATAGGCCGCGGCGACCACGTCGCTCTGCTCCTGTCGGGCTAGCTCCGCGATGGCATGCACCGCAGCGATTTCCATCAGCCGGGTGATGGTGGTGGCGCCGACATCCAACGCGCCGCGGAATATGAATGGAAAACACAGTACATTGTTGACCTGATTGGGATAGTCGCTGCGGCCGGTGGCAATCACGGCATCGGCGCGTGCGGCGCGAACTTCCTCCGGGAGTATTTCCGGGGTCGGATTCGCGAGCGCGAAAATCAAGGGCCGCGGCGCCATCTTCGCGGCCATGGCCTGCGTGAGCACGCCGCCCGCGGACAGGCCGAGGAATACATCGGCGCCGCCGATGATGTCATCCAGGGTGCGCGCGGCCGTCGGCTGTGCAAAGCGAGCCTTTTCGGGATCCATCAACTCCAGCCGGCCTTCAAAGACGACGCCGGCGAGATCCGACAGCCATACATTCTCGCGCGCCAAGCCCAGATCGAGCAGCAAGTCCACGCAGGCGAGCGCCGCCGCGCCGGCGCCGCTCACGACCATTTTTATTTTCCCCAAGTCCTTGCCAACCACCTGCAGGCCGTTGAGACAGGCAGCGCCGACAATGATCGCCGTCCCATGCTGGTCGTCATGGAACACCGGAATTTTCATGCGCCGACGCAATTCGCGCTCCACGATGAAGCATTCGGGCGCTTTGATATCCTCCAAATTGATGGCTCCGAAGGTGGGTTCGAGAGCCGCAATGAGTTCCACCAGTTTCAGCGGATCGCGCTGCTCCACCTCGATGTCGAATACGTCGATGCCGGCGAATTTCTTGAACAACACCGCCTTGCCTTCCATGACAGGCTTCGCCGCCAGGGGTCCGATGGCCCCCAACCCCAGAACAGCAGTACCGTTAGTGATGACCCCGACCAGGTTGCCGCGCGCCGTAAAACGAAAGGCGTCGAGCGGATTCAGGGCGATGGCTTCGCTGGCCGCGGCGACCCCCGGCGAATAGGCCAACGCCAGATCGCTTTGGTTGAGCAGTTGCTTAGTGGCTGTAACCGACAGCTTTCCGGGTGTTGGAAATTCGTGATAATCGAGTGCCGCCTTTCTGCGTGCTTCTTTCAGGTCGTCGATCTTCAACTGGGGTTCCTCGGTTCGCGGCGTATGTTCGGCCGGGCATTGTAAGGCGCAACCGAACAAATGGGACTAAACTGCGTTGGGCGAAACTGTAGGTTAACCTCTCAATTCGGAGGATGCGACCATGGGCACGACTCTCGTCAGCGGTAAGGATGAGATACTTCATTTGGAAGTCCTGCGAGTCCCTGTCTACCGGCCTTTCGTTTGGTTGCGGTCCGGTTGGCTGGATATGCGTCGGCACTGGGGAACCAGCCTGGGATACGGCGCTTTAATTGTGGCGCTGGGATGGACGCTGCTGATCTTCTGCGGCACGCACCCCTACTTCATTGCCGCGGCCATTTCCGGGTTCCTGCTCGTCGGCCCGCTGATGTCGGCGGGATTGTGTGAAATGTCGCGGCGCTATTCCCTCGGCGAGACTGCGAACTTCGACGATTCCTTGGAGGGATTCGGCAGGAATGCCACTGCCCTGTTTGAATTCGGAGTCATCCTGGCGATCTGCGCCGCCGTATGGTTTGGTATTTCGGCGCTGCTCCTAGGCACGGTGTTTCACATTCCGGCGCCGGATATCAGTGAAACGCTGTACCGCGGATTTCTAGACGCCACCAATCGCTCGCAGGTTCTGGCCTATATCGCCGTTGGCGGCGTGCTGGCCACCGGCGTATTCGTGGTGTCCGTTGTGGCCATTCCACTCATCATCGACCGGCATGCCACGGCCGGCCAGGCCATGCGCGCCAGCGTTAACGCGGTGCTGCACAATATCCCCGCCATGCTCCTTTGGAGTGCCTTGATCCTGCTGTTGACCATCATCGGCTATGCGCCGCTGCTGTTCGGTCTGGTCATTATTGCACCGCTATTGGGCCATGCCACCTGGCATGCGTACAAGGGAATGATTCGCTGATGCAGGATGTGGTCGCGAAACTTCGCGGCGAAGGCTTTGCCATTGTCCGCGGCTTTCTATCCCGCGACGAAATCGCGGAGGTCGGCGCGGAAGCGGATCGAATGTACCAAGAAGGCCTGAAGCATCATGCGACCTATCGCGACGGGAACTTGCTGTTCGAGGTGTTGAACGACCCGAAGGCAAAACGGCGCGTGGTGCTGCAGGCCCATTGGACTGCCTGGTTGAGTCCCTTCATGGAACGGATGCGCCGCAGCCCAAAGTACCTTGCCGTACTCGAACCATTCCTAGGTAAGGACATCAAGCAGATTTCGCATCAAATCCACTGGAAACCGCCGGGCGCGAAATACACCTCGTATCGATTTCACCAGGACGCTCGTTTCCGTCAGGGCAACACCAAAGACTACGACTATCTACAGAGCACGGTGACCACGGGTCTTGCCATCGACCGGCAAACCGTCGAGAACGGCGCTTTGCGGGTCATCCCGGGAAGCCATCACCAAGGATACCTGGGTCTCTCCGATGACGGACCCATCATGGTGGGTCAAACTCAGGACGCGGAGCTGCGGCGGGCCGGTCTGGATGCGTCGAACATTCTTACCTGCGAAATGGAGCCCGGCGATCTTCTGCTTTGGACTCTATTCACCGTGCATGGCTCGGCGCCGAACGTCAGTGACTATGATCGCCGCTTCATGATCAACAGCTACGTCCGGGCAGGCGACAGCGAACGCGGTGAGTGGGCGTTTCGAGACGGTATTTCCAGTCCTCTCGGCACCGAACCGAAGATTTGCAAGTACGAGCAGCTGCGCGAACGGCCCGGCCCGTTCTACGTCGAATCCGACTGGACCGAAGAGGCCGCTTTAAGCGTCTTGGCGATGCCGACCGAGGCCAGCAAGTAATGCAGGGACGCCCAGGCGAAAAAGAACAGCGTCACCAGCATCCCCTGTCGGGTTGCCTGCGCCAAGGTAGAACTGCACTGTAACTTGATATCGGCGCCGGCCGTCGACGGCGCCGCGCCTCCGGGACAAGCAATCTTGAATGACGCGCCCGGCTGCCGCGGCGTACCCTCAAGGGCAAGTTGCGCTTGAACGGCAACATGCCTAGCGAATCCAGCCTCCGCGAAGCGATCGATGACCCATCCTGTGAACAAGGGTCCTCCACCCAGTGCGATCACATTCAGACAGATATAGAGAAACGCGGTGGCGGTGGCGCGTCGCCGCCGGCCGACTACGTTCTGCACCACCCCAAAGGTGGGTCCGAGCGATGCGTACTGGAAGAAGCCCGCAATCGAGAGCAGGCACGTAGCAGCCAACCAGCTCCGCGCAAGCATCGCGAGCAGGTACAGAGGTACCGCAACGAGGCCGCCCAAGCCCGGAACCCATGCATACCACCGTGCATCGCGTCTCGCCAGTGCATCGGATACGAACCCGCCGGCGACTATGCCTATACCCACCGCCACGCCGGCGGACAGGCCGGCGATGACGCCGATGGTGGTGTAATCGAGGCCGAAGGCACGGCTCAAATAAGGAGGCAGGAATGCGTAGAAGCCGTAGGCCGCAAATCCGCCGATGGTAACGCCCAGCACCATATGGAACACCGGCCGATCGGTCAACAGAGCGATGCCGACCTTTTGCAGTTCACGCAATTCGCCCCACAGTGAAAATGGCGGCAGGGACGCGCAGACGGCGGCGGCGTTGGAGTGTGTGGCGTGTCCCGTTTCCGAATGGCCCCGAGGCGGCTCGCGGACGAAGAGTTTGATCAGAATGGCAGTCGCGATCCCCGGAAAGCCCACCATGGCACAGGCCGCGCGCCATCCCCAGTGCTGCGCCACGTATCCACCCGCCACAGCGGCCAACAGATAACCGAGCGAAATGCCGCAGGTATAAACCGACAGCGCCGAGCTTCGACGTGCCGGCTCGAAGTAATCCGAAATCAGCGAATGCGCCGGCGGCGAGCAACCGGCCTCCGCAAAACCCACGCCCACCCTGATCAGCAGCAGCTGCGTAAAGCTCACTGCGGCACCGCACAGCGCGCTCAAACCGGACCAAACGATGAGCGCGACCGTGATGATGTTCACCCGGCTGACGCGCTCGGCGAGGCGTGCAATCGGAATTCCGCCGAAAGCATATAGCAGGGCGAAGGCCGTGCCGCCAAGCAGCCCCAGTGCAGTGTCGGTCAGCCTCAGATCTAGCTTCATGGACTGGCCGATCACGGAAATAATGGTCCGATCCATGGCGTTGAAGGTGTAGGCCGTCATGAGCAGCAATACCACGACGCGCTTGTACTGTTCGCTATAAGGAGCCGGTTCCCGTGTCATAGCGGCATTCTGGCCCATGTGTAGGCCTTCCGCTGACAGACTTCGGCGAATCGAAGGGAGGATACTGCAGTTCGACGCTTTGCGAGGTATTGTCATGATCTCCGAGAATCCAGAATTTCCTGATGCGCTGCCCAGCACCGGCACCCTAGATGACGACGATGATCGCGATGACGAGCATGCCGGGGAGAATGAAGCCAGCATTCGTGAGGTCGACGAGAACACCGAGACTCCGGAAGAATTCGAGGTCGACGACGAGGACAATTTGCCCCATCCGGAGGACGACGGCAACGAGGTATAGCGCCACCCTTCAAAGCGCCACGTGGCTATTGGCGGCTAGCGACTCACCGGCGTCTTGGCTTCGTGTCGCAGGAACGCCAATACCAGAGTTTCTGCCTTGCGCGGCGCGGCCAGACTCAGACTGCCGTTGAATACCTTGTGGATGAGTCCTGAACGCCACGATTCGAAAACCGCAGGGTTTATATAGGACTTGCGGCAAACCGCCGGGGTGTTGCGCAGCTTGGCAGCCACCTGTTTGACTACATTCGCGATCTCGCCTTTGAGCGCCCGCTCGCCGGCGTCGCCAACCGGGGTGCGCGCGAGCAGCGTGATGGCGTGCAAGGTTGCGCCCCAGGTGCGAAAATCCTTGGCAGTAAAGTCGTCGCCCATCGCTTCCCGCAGGTAATCGTTGACCTGACCGGAATCGATGGGACAGCGCTGACCGTCGTCGCTCACATATTGAAACAAATGCTGCCCGGGTATTTCCTGGCAGTGCCGCACGATCTGCACAATGCGCTTGTCGCCAATGTGAACTTCATGTTGCACGCCGCCCTTGCCGCGAAAATTCAGCACCGCCCGCCCGTCGCGGATGAAGCTGACGTGGCGGTTGCGCAGGGTGGTGAGGCCGAAGCTCTTGTTGTCGCGAGCATATTCGGTATTGCCGATACGCACACGCGTTGCATCGAGGATGCCGACCACCACGGCCAGCACTTTTTCACGCGGCAGCCCGGGCAAGCTCATATCGCGCCTGAGTTTGCGCCGCAGCTTCGGCAGCGCCTCGCCGAACGCCACCATGCGGTCGAATTTTGCACTGTCGCGTACCTGCCGCCATTCAGGGTGATAGCGGTACTGCTTGCGGCCGCGCGCATCCCGACCAGTGGCCTGCAAATGTCCGCGCGGTTTGACGGAGATCCACACATCCCGGTAGGCCGGAGGGATCGCGAGGCTCGCGATGCGCTTGAGTTCCTTGGCGGCCGCCAGCCTGCGGTTTTCCGGAGTGATATAACGAAAACCCTTGCCGACACGCAGACGACGGATGCCGGGCTCGGCGTCCGATACATAGATCAGGCCCGCCTCCACCGCCATCTGCGCCGCTTCGGCGGCGACACCGGTGAGATTGGCAACCGCGGTTGAATATTTGAGTGTCATGGCGTCGGATTGTTAGCGAATCGAAAGTCCTCACGCTAGAGACGTTCGCTGACGAGCGTGTAGGACTACACAATATCCGATCGATTGACGGTGAAGCTTTTTGACCTGCGTATTATGTGACGCAATTCTGTGACGTATTAGAGAGAATCAGCCGGTCAGGTCTCCAATCCGATCGGCTTCTTGGAGCGCAGCGCGAGAGCGGCATAGTACACAATGCCGATGCCGATCCAGCACGCGCCGAGTATTTTGGCTGCGCGGTCCATCTCATACAGCACAAAGAGGATTACGCCCACGCCGGTCAGCGGGAAAAGGCAGTGTCGCAGCCAATCCCCGCTGCGCCGGCGCACCAGGTAATAATTGATCACCGAGAGATGCAGCAGCACGAAGCCGGTGAGCGCGCCAAAATTCACCACTTGGGTGAGATCATCGACGCGCGCTGCGAAAAACAATCCGACAAGCAGCGACACCACCGCCACCGCGAGCGTGCTCACGTAAGGAGTCTGGTAACGCGGGTGGACCTTGGCCAGGATCGCAGGCAGCTTGCCGTCGCGAGCCATGGCAAAGAGTATCCGCGACACCGCGGCCTGTGCGGCCATGGCGTTGGCAATCGCCTGAGCAATCACGATGGCCAAAATCGTGATCAGGCGCAGCCACGGGCCGCCGGCCCGCTCCGCCACCTCGTAGAACGCCGTGTCGGGAGAGGAAAAGCGCATCCCTTGAGCCAAATCGGTGGCGATCCAGGTCTGCAGCATGAACAGAGCACCGACCAGCAGCAGCGACACCAGCGTGGCGCGGCCGATGGCATTCTGATTGCCGCGGCTCTCTTCCGACAGCGTGGAAATGCCGTCGAAGCCGAGAAAAGAAAGCACGGCAATCGACGTGGCTCCGGCCACCGTCGACCAGGAAAACACCGGCGGATTGTAGATGGGCTTGAGCGTCAGTCCGCCCGCTCCCGCGCCGTGGTATAAGGCGATCAGCCCCATCCCGACAAACAAAGCCAACGTCGACAGTTCCATCAGCAACATGTACCGGTTGACGCGGGCGGTAAATTCGATGCCGAGCAGGTTGACGATAGCATTGAAGGAGATGAATCCCGTCAGCCAGACCCACATGGGCACGGCCGGAAAAATCGGCCGCAGTGCCACCGCACTGAACAAATACAACAGTGCAGGCACCAGAATATAGTCAAGCAGAATGAGCCAGCCTGAAAAGAATCCGGCGACCTCGTGCAACCCGCGCTGCGCGTAAGTGTAGACGGAACCGGCCAGCGGAAAGGCGCGCGACATGGCCGCGTAACTCAAGGCTGTGAAGAACATGCCGACGAGACCCACCAGATAGGCCAGCGGCACCATGCCCTTGGAAGCTTCCCACACCAGACCGAATACCGCATAGGGCGCGATCGGCAGCATGAAAACCATTCCGTAGATGATCAAATCCCGGGTTGTCAGGGCGCGCTTCAGCTGCTCTTTGTAACCGAATTCTTGGAGCGACATTCGCGTCAGTCTAGCGCAAGATCCGCCTGCCCACGGACGGCACGATTGACGCGCGCACTGCGCCCGCGATTTCGTACAATGCGGCATGCTCAAACCGCCTCGACGCACCATCCATCAGTGTCACTACGGCTGGGACAATAGTCTCACGCCGGTCGCGCGACTTGCCCCCGGCGAATCGCTGGAATTCGACGTCTCCGATGCATCGGCTGGCCAGCTCAGCGCCACCTCGACGGTGGCCGATGTGGGGCGGCTGGATTTCTCCAAGGTCAACCCCGTCGCGGGTCCTATATTCATCGACGGCGCGGAGCCCGGCGACGTGCTGAAGGTGACCCTGCTGTCCTTTATTCCCTCCGGATTTGGATGGACGGCGAATATTCCCGGATTCGGGCTATTGGCAGACGAGTTCAAGGAACCCGCGCTGCAGCTTTGGCAGTACGACCCAAAGAGCATGGCCCCGGCGCTGTTTGGCCTCTGGGGGAAAGTACCGCTCAAGCCTTTCACCGGCACCATCGGTGTGGCGCCGGCGGAACCGGGGCTGCATAGCGTGGTACCGCCGCGCCGCGTCGGCGGTAACATGGACGTGCGCGACATTGCGCTCGGTGCCGAGTTGTTTCTGCCAATCGAAGTTGCCGGCGCGCTATTTTCTGTGGGAGATACGCACGCGGCGCAGGGCGACGGCGAAGTGTGCGGCACCGCCATTGAGAGTCCCATGCGCGTGGCCTTGCAATTCGACCTGTTGAAAGGCGAGCCGCTGGCATTTCCGCGCTTCAGAACCCAGGGACCCGTGACCCGCCATGTCGATGCCAAGGGCTACGAGGTGACTACCGGCATCGGACCCGATTTGATGGAGGCGGCGCGCGCGGCTCTCAGATCGATGATCGATCTGTTGGGCCGTCAGCAGGGCATGCCGGCCATCGACGCCTACCTCCTGTGCAGCGTGTGCGGGGACCTCCGCATCAGCGAGATCGTCGACATGCCGAATTGGACGGTGTCTTTTTACCTGCCGAGGATTGTATTCGACTGACCGGACGTCAGGATTCCCGTCTCGGGCCGGTCAACCAAACCGGCATATGGACCGTTATACTGCGAGCGGCTACTGCCGCGGCAACTTAAGTGGAGCATCATCCATGAACACATGTCGGAAATTGGCGGCCATCATGGGCTGCGCCCTAAGTCCCACACTGCTCCTGTCGATGTCGGCGTCGGCCGCCGACGCGCCGGCTCATACGACGCAGGAACAGGGGATATGGCAGAAACACGAGTACTTACTGGCTTACATGGGCTTTACCACGACCTACTCCTGCGACGGGTTGGCCGACAAGGTCAAGGTGCTGCTGCTGGCGGCGGGCGCCCGACATGACGCGAAATCGCGCTCGGCAGCGTGCGCCTCCGGATTCGGACACCCGGACAAATTCGCGCGTGCAGAATTGACCTTCTATACGCTCGGGCCCGCCGCCGGCGTCGCACCCTCTGACAGCAAGCCCATCGACGCCGTCTGGCGGCCCGTGTCGTTCGCGTATCGGTCGCCGCGCGAGCTGACCACCGGTGACTGCGAACTCATCGAGCAATTTCGAGACAATGTGTTGCCCATGTTCACCACACGCAATATCGACAATCACACGACCTGCGTGCCGCACCAGGAATCGGGTTCGAGCATCAGCCTGCATTTTGAGGCGCTCGCCGCGGCACCGACAGGCCCGGCTGCGCTGACTCAGGCCGGCGGAAGTTAAAGGCGTGCTTACAGGTGCTCGTCTCGCAGGCGTCCGCCCACGACAGCAGACACGCTGGCGATGAAGGCACCAACCAGCATGGACAAGGCAGTATAAATAGCGGCTTGTGCGGCTGCCCTGGCGGCGGCGGCGGTATCCGCCTGCAGCTTGAGGCGCGCATCGAAAGCACCCGAAACGAACTCGGCAACCCGTTTCTGTGCGTCCGTCGACGATAAACCAGTTCGAGCGGCAACCAGTTCAGTCAAATAGCTGCGGTCCGTATCGGGCACGGTACCGGTAGACCATGCTTTAGTTACGATGCGGCCGGCTTCCTCATGCGCATCGCCCGCAGCTTGAGCCTGCCCAGCGGTCGGACCGGCGGACGCCGGGTCCGCCGCTCGGAACAACTTATCCACGGCATAAGCATCGACGGCGTTGACTGCGCGAGCAGCGGCGTGTGCGCCGCCGCCCATCACGGAAAACAACGATGTCGCGATGAGGATGGTGACAATAACGGTCGCGACCGCCCAGGTAACCAGTCCATGCGCCGTATCGCGAAAAAACACTTCATGCGGATGCGTGCCGTGCCACCGGTTGCGCAGCCGGCCGGCAATGTAGCCGCCGAACGCGGCCGAGATCCACTGCACGACGATGAACCAGATTGCCGTGCCGACGGCGAACGCACTCACCGAGATCCCGTGCAGCGGCCATGGCGGAACCTCGGCCAATCCTAGACCTGCACCCAGCGCGAGAAGGACCAGGGACACCGATGTGGCGACAAAGGCACCGGCGATGATGGCCGGCCATGAAGCCGCGGATTTCCCAGGCTCAGGGCGTGCCTCCACTACATTTACCATGTTAGTCCTGCGCTCAGTGGTGCGAGCACATGGCAAGCAACAAAATGATCGGCAGTGGCACACCCAACAACCAAAGCAGAATTCCGCGACCCATGATGTATTCCTTCAGTATTGCAAGGACGGGAGCATTCCGGCTCCTCTTGCTGTGAAGAAAACATTGCGCGACTTGGCGGCGTTATTCCATTACCGGCCTGATCGATCGGCTGTAAGGGATTTCTGACGAAGCCTATTTGTTGTTCTGCGAATTCGTCCGCAGCGCGCTGTTGCGCTTATCGCGGACATAGCGCTCGTCGGTAATCTCGATCACTGCGTGCTTGCCGGTCGCACCGACATCCTTGCGCGGTTCAAAGCGCTGGTCGGCGAACCGCTCTCGTTCGGCAGAACTGACGCGCTTGACGGTCGGATCGTCATAGAACGCTGACAAGTAGCTCGCCACCGCCGCGGCCGCAATCTGTTCTCCGAAAAAGCCCAGGCGCAGGGCATGCACTATGCGGCCCTGATCGATGCCGGCGACGGAGTACAGGCGATACACACCGAAGATATCGAGGTTCGGCACTGTCTCCGACTCGAAGGCCTGCTCGGACAGCGACAGCTGGATCACGAACCAACGCGATGCCTGCTCGCTCTCCAGTTCCAACAAGGTCAAGGCGCGCACGGTCCGCGTCGATTCGACGCTCAGCGAACGATTCTTCGTCTCTTGCACAGTGCGCGCCGGCGCAACGACTGCGGCGGGCTCTGTCACCAACGATAAAACCGGCGGCTCGGGCTCGACCAGCTTCACTGCGGGGGCGGCCTTCGCCGCGGGGGCGGCCTTCGCCGTGGGGGCGGCCTTCGCTCGCAGCGCAGCGATCGCACGCAGGTCGTCGGCGTCGGCAGTAGCCGTCAATGCGCCGGGATAGATATCGCGAACCTTCTCGAGAGTGACATGCGCATCGTTTTCATCGGCAAATGGGCCCAGTCGCAAGCGGTAGCGCACGCGGTGATCTTCGCTACGCTGCACCTGATAAATTTGCGCTTCGCGGCCGACGAGGAAGCTCTTGGGAGGCAGGTCAATCGGCGCTGTCGACACGCTGAGATTGATGACGAAGGGTCCCGGACCGCCGAGACGTGTGTTCTCCGGAAGCGGCGCGAACAAATCATCGATGTTGAGGTGCCAAATATTTCCGCTCACGGGTGTATTTGTCGGCTTTGCCATAAATGCCTTATTCCACCAACGCTTCGATGCATGTGAGAATACTGGCTAAGCGCGCGCGGTGATACCGTGACCGACGTCTCTGCGTGGCGACAAAGTCAGCGGAATCCGCTTTATGTCAAGGAAAACGCCCGCACGCAACGTAATACGTTATGTCAGCGCCGCGCACAAAGTTAAATTAGGCGTAGCGCGAATCCTTCGCACCGCTCATTTTATATTCGAAGTGTAGACTTCGCGCCCGTCGAGATACGTGGCAATCACTTTGGTGTCGTGCAAGTCGAAAGGATCCGATGCAAAAATGTCGCGATCGAGCACGACGAAATCGCCGCGCTTTCCGACCTCGATGCTACCGGTGATATGCTCCTGTTTCAATGCAAACGCCGCGTTGATCGTATAGGCGTCCACCATGTCCTGCAGCGTGAGGCCTTGTTCCGGGAGCAGGGTTGGACGGCCGCGGCCCTCGGCGCGGGTGATGCCATGTTCAATCGCTATGAACGGATCGAAGCTGCTCACGCCCCAATCGCTGCCGCCGGCAATGAGGGCGCCGGCGTCGCGCAACGAGCGCGCCGGATACAGATAGCGGGAACGCTCCGGACCAATATACGGAATGGTGGCCTTGTCGGTGTAATCGCCCGCCTCCGCCCAAAGCAACTGGAAATTGGCGATCACTCCCAATTGCTTGAAGCGTGGAAAATCGGCTGGATCAACGAGTTCCAAATGCGCAATCTGATCACGGTTATCCAGCATGCCGTTGCTGTGCCGGGCCTTTGCGAATGCATCCAGTGCGGAGCGAACACCTCGATCGCCGATGGCATGAATATGCACGGTCAGTCCCGCGGCATCCGCCGCGGTCACGATCTTGTCGAGGTTGCCCTGCTCGAAGTACGAAGGCCCGCGATTCGATGTCGGGCGGCCTTCGGAGTCCAGATAGGGCTCGAGCAGGGCCGCTGTTTGCGACGGATACTCGATGACGCCATCTGCAAAGATCTTCACCGCGTCGGCGCGCAGGAAGTCAGGGTCGACCGCCCATTTGGCGCGAAACTTGACCGCCTTCTCGATCAATGCCGCGGCAGGTTCATGTAGGTTCTTCAAGTGCAAGGAAGCGCGCACCCGCATGTTCAGCCGATGCTCATCATAGAGACGCTTGTAAATTTGCATGGTGTGATCATCGACGGCCGCATCCTGAACCGACGTGATCCCGACGGCGCGCATCCCCTCCAGCGCCCTGGCAAGCTGCGCGACCTCCAATTCGAGGCTGGCCGGCGGCATCGCTCTCTGCACAATCTCGGCGGCGATGTCGCGCAGCGTGCCGGTCGGCTCGCCCGACGCGTCGCGTTCGATATGACCGCCGACGGGATCCTGGGTCGCGGCGGTGATTTTCGCCGCTTTCAACGCCGACGAATTGGCCCAAACCGTATGGCCGTCCGAACCGCTGAGCAGCAAGGGCCTGTCCGACAGCATGCCGTCCAGATCCGCGCGCGTCAGCGTCAAATCGGAAGGATCGACCATGATCACCTCGAACCATCGAGTGCGCTCTCTCGGCTGTTCCTTCAGGCACGCTGCGACCCGTCGCTTGATCTCAGCCGGCAGCAGAGGCTTGTCGTCGAGACTGCATTTGCCGACGTCCTGTGCGCTCTCTGCCGGATGTACATGGGCATCGATGATGCCCGGCAAAACCACGCGGCCGGCAAGATTGACCGATCGGGTACTCGGACCTAAGAACGCCGTAATCGCCTGGTCGGTGCCCACCGCCACAATGGCATTGCCGCGCACGGCCATTGCCTGCGCAACGCTGCGGCCCGAATCTTCGGTGTGTATCTTGCCGTGCAATAGCACCAGGTCAGCCGGCGCCGCGGCGGCCGCCGCAGTAGCCGCAGTAGCCGAGGTAACAAACCCAAGCAGCGCCATCGCCAACGTCGTCAACACGAAACGAATCATTGTTTTATCTGTTGCAACGGCCGCGCGAAGCCCATGACTTCGCCGGCAATCGAATCCAGCATCTGCGCGACACGCGGTACCTGACACCGGCCATCCTCGTCGAAGACGCGCTCGCTCGAATTGATCGCCGCGCCCAGCGGCGTGGGCCAACCGCGCAGCGCGTGCACGATTTCACGCAAGGCACCCAAGGTGTTCACCGCTCCGGGCCAGCCACCCGCCGTGGCGATGCAGCCGACGGCGCGGCCGCTCAGGTAGGGACGCGGGTCGGTGCGCAGATCTTCGGCGTAATCCAAGGCGTTCTTGACGAGACCCGATATGCTGCCGTGATAACCCGGCGACCCCAATATGATGCCGTCGGCCAGCGCGAGTTCCGCGACCAGTTCGCGGGCCGCATCGCTGCGTTCCGAATTGTCGGGCTGGTACAGAGGCAGCTGCAAGGCGGCTCCGCTGATGAGTTTGGTTCTCGCCCCGGCGCGTTGCGTGGCGTCGAGTACATGCCGCATCGCCCGTTCGGTCGATGAATTGGCCCGCAGGGTTCCACCGAGGGCGACGATATAGGGCGAACTCATGGCGAGATCCTACACGTTATCGGAGGAATTGATTAGTGAGCCGCGTCTGCGCCCCGCGCCTTGAACGGCGGTTTCGCGAGCCAGATAAAAGGTATCAATATAATGTACGACCAGCCCAGCACATGGAATACGTCATTGACGCCCAGTGTCATCGCCTGAGTGGTAACGACATGCTCGACATACTGAAGGGCCCCGGTGCCCGAGACGCTGTGACTGCCGAGTTCGGCCTGGTACTCGGTCCATGCGCCGGCGGAGTTGCGCACATGTTCCGTGAGCACCGCGTGATGGTAATCCGTGCGCCGATTCCACATGAACACCGTCATCGCCGTTGCGATGCTGCCGGACATGGTGCGGACGAAATTACTCAGTCCTGAGGCCGACGCCAGGTCGCGCGGTTCGATCCCCGACAGCATTATTTGATTCAAGGGTAAAAAGAAAAAGGCGATCCCGAGCCCTTGCAGAAAACGCGGTGTCGCAAACTGCCAGAAGCTCGCGGTGTCGTTGAGCGTGGCCGCCCAAAATATGGCGAAACTGAACACGCAGAAGGCGAAGCTGGCGGCAAGCCGTAGATTCAACCGGTTCATGTTGCGCCCGATGATGGGCGCAGCCACCAAGGCGAGCAGTCCGACGGGCGCCACCGCCAAACCTGCCCAGGTCGCGGTGTAGCCGACCGTGGTCTGCAACCACAACGGAAAAATGACATTGACCCCGGAGAGTGAAAAATACGAGACACCGATAACCGCGGTGCCCACCCGGAAATTGCGCCGGCTGAACAAGCGCAAGTCGATGACCGGATGCTTGTCGGTGAGCTCCCAGGGAATTAGGAACGTGATGCTGATCAGCGATACCATACCGGCCGCGACGACGATCGGCGAGTTGAACCAGTCCTTCTCGTTGCCGTTGTCGAGCATGAATTGCAGGCTGCCGACGCCGATGACCAGCAACATGAGCCCGATCACATCAATCGGCAATTTCACGATCTTCGATTCGCGGTGACGCAGAATCGACCAGCTGGCCAGCGCCGCGAACGCCCCCACAGGCAAATTGATATAAAACAGCCACGGCCAGGACAAGTTATCGGTGATCCACCCGCCGAGGATGGGCCCGAATATAGGCGCGATGATGATCACCATGGCCCACAGCGCAATCGCCATGCCGCGCCGTTCTATCGGATAGTTGCGCAGCAGAATCGCCTGCGCCACCGACATCATGGGCCCGGACACCAACCCTTGGATGAGGCGCGCCGTCACCAGCATGGGCATGCTGGTCGCGAGGCCGCAGAGCGCCGAAAAGCACATGAACAACAGAATGGAAGTGATGAAGGTTCTGACCTCGCCGAAGCGCCGGCCGATCCACCCGGTCAAGGGCTGCATGATCGCCGCCGCCAGCATGTACGAACTGATGGCCCAGGTTCCTTCCGACGTGCTGACACCGAGACTGCCGGAAATGGCCGGCACGGAGACATTGACGATGGTCATGTCAAGTATCTCCATGAACGACGCAGTGGCAATCGCCGCCGTCAGAAATAGCAGCTTGCCGCCGCGCAGCGGCGGATACTCGTAAGCCGATGGCGGCGGTGCGGGCTCAGCCATGGCGTGCGCGGCTATCGCGCTTGTGCGAGATTGCGGCGCACGACGGCATCAGCCTCGGCATTAGCTTTGTCGAGATCCTGCGTGTAGACCTGGGTATCGCCCACCGCGGCGTCGGTCCCGTCTTTCGCCAGGACCGGTCCGCTGCGCGAGGAAGTGTCCACCGTCACCGTCGCGGACAAGCCCACCCGCAGCGGAGATTTGACCAGATCCGCGTCATCTATTTGGATGCGCACCGGGACTCGCTGCACCACCTTGATCCAGTTGCCCGAGGCGTTTTGCGCAGGCAACAAGGAGAACGCTGCCCCGGTTCCGGCTGCCATGCCTTTGACGTGTCCATGAAAGATAAAGGATCCGCCGTACAGGTCGCTGCGCACTTCTGCGGCCTGTCCGATACGAAGGTTCCTGAGCTGTACCTCTTTAAAGTTCGCATCCACCCACAACGAATTCAGCGGGATGACGGTCATGAGTGCCTGCCCCGCCTGAATATGCTGGCCCAGCTGCACGCTGCGCTCCGCCACATATCCCGTGACCGGCGCCACTACGGCATTGCGTTGGGCGGCAATCCAGGCATCTCGATACGCCGCCTTGGCCTCCAGCACCGATGGATTGTCTTCGACCTCGGTGCCATCGACCAGGGCATGCGAGGAAGTCGACTGGCGCTGCGCCTGGGTCAATGCCGCGCGCGCCAGTTCGACGCTCTCACGTGCATGCCGTACTTCTTCCGGAGCAATGGCATGGTCGGCGAGCAGTGGTTCGCGCTTGGCAAGATCGGCTTGGGCGCGAGCCAGTTCCAGTTTCCGCGTATCGATCACCGAGTCGTATTGAAAGGCCGTCGACTTCTGCTGGCGCACCTGGCGCACGGTTTGTGCCAAAGCGCTCGCCATACGGCTCAAGTTGGTCTGCGCATCGATGGGATCGAGACGCACCAACACCTGGCCCGCCTTGACCAGCTGGGTGTCGTCGGCCAGCACGGCAACCACCGTGCCGGAGACTTGCGCCGAGATCACCACTTTGTTGCCGTTTACATAAGCGTCGTCGGTGCGCTCGCGCTTCGCTAATATCAATACCCAGTACGCAGCCCAGAGCACTCCCAAAACGATGAAGATTAGCGCAATGAGCAGGAGGATCCTGGTGCGGTTGCCGTTGGAGGGTGCCGCCGCTGCGGGTTCTACGTTTGCGTTCATGGTTGGGTCGTCTTGGAAGATTGAAAATTGGCAAGCTTCTTCGGGCTCTCATACCCGCCGCCGAGCGCGCGCTGCAGGGCGATGTCCGCCGAGAGTGCCGCCGCATCGAGCTGCAGCAGCGCATCGCGTTGTTCAAGCAAGGTTTCCGCCGCAGTGAATTCGGCCCGCGAGTCGGTTATTCCCTGTCTCACGCGCGCGGCGGCGCTGCCCTGCAGCTGGTGCGCCGCCTCCACTTCAAGCACACGCTGGGCGCGCTGGGCTGCGATTTGCGCTCCGGTCGATGCCTGGGTCGCGACGTCGCGGGCCGCGCCGACCAACGTGTCCTGGTAGCTCGCGACCGCGGAATCGATCGCGGCCTGGGTTGCGCCGTAGCGAGCCTTGAGGCGGCCGGCGTCGAAGATAGGCAAATGAATTGCGGCACTCGCCTGCGGGACGCGACTGCCGTATTCCAGCAATTTACCCACATCGATGCTGGAGAGCCCCAGCAAGGCGTTGACGGTTATGTCCGGAAAGAACTCGGCGCGCGCCGAATCTCGATTCCGTTCCGCCGCTTCCACCCGCCAGCGGCTCGCGGTGATATCGGCGCGGCGCGCAATCAAATCGATTTTGACATCGTCGGGCAGACTAGCCGGCAACACCGGCAACGGTTTCGTCTGCAGCGGCGGCAATTCCGAGAGGGAGCGGCCGACCAATGCGGCGAGTGCGATCACGCGCAGCTTCGCAGAGCCCTCGAGGGCAGCGATCTGTTCGCGGGCCGCGGCTAAGGATAGATCGGAGCGATGGTTGCCGTCTGCGGCATCTAAGTCCGCTGTGACGCGGGCGGCGATGATCGCCGCTTCGCGTTCCACGACATCTGCACGTTCGCGCGCCAAAGCGATCCGGCTCTGGTCCGCCTGCCAGCCAAAATAGGTATCTGCAATCGAACTTTCAAGCATCAAGGCCGCGGCGCTGCGCTCCGCTTGAGCGGCATGCGCTTGATCCATGGCCGCCTCCACTGCGCCGCGCTGTTTGCCCCACCAATCGAAGGTGTAGGTGGCCTGCAATCCCAAGTCCGACTGGTTGTACCAGGAGAAGCCCAGTAGGTGCGGGGGGAAAAGTCCGTTGTCGCTCAATCGCTGCCGATCGATCCCGGCGCTGGCATCCACATGCGCCCCTGATGCCGCACCGGCGATGCGCACCGACTGACGCGCCGAATCGTAGCGGGCATGTGCCGTCGCCAGCGTCGGCGAGGATGCCACCCCAAGCTCCATCAATTGATCGAGCGTGGGATCCTGATAGCGCTTCCACCACTCGGCCGCGGGCCAATCGCCTCCGCCCATGACGTCGAGCCCATCGAACGGTGCTTCACTCGATAACTTCGCGGGCTGCTGTTTGGCAGGCAGCCCTGCGCAGCCCATGCTCAATACCGCAAGCGCCGCGACCAGGAAACGCCGGTGCCTCACTGCTCGGATTCCTTGTTTCCTTCTGATAAGTTCGCTTGCAGCCGCCTGAGCTGCGCGATCAATTGAACTTGCTCCTCCTGGGAAAATTCCGCCAGCATGCCGCGCAGCGACGCGAACATCTGGGGCAACAACTGACGCACCAGTTCCTCGCCCTGCTCCGTGATGCGCAGAACCATGCGCCGGCGATCGTGCGCGCTCAAGACGCGGGTAATGAGATCGCGGCCCACCAAGGCATCGCAGATGCGCGACATGTTCGCGGGGCTCTGCGCCGCTCGCGAACACAAATCGCCGGGATGAGCCGTGCCCTCAGGTTGTGAGAACAAGGTGGTCAGCACGCGAAACTCGGCTTCGGCAAGCCCAAAAGGGCGAATCTTCTGGTCCAGGGTTGCGGCCATCTCCCGCCCCATATGCAGCAGCAGCCGGCTCAACAGGATCTCGTTCAACGGCACGTCCGGCAGGCGCGTATTGAGCGCGCGTAAATTTGCCTGCAGCAGGTCGAATTGTGAGTCGCCGCTATTCATTCGTATACTAACCACTAATATGCATATATTTTATACATGAATAACCAATTCGTAAATAGTTCTTGCAATGGAAAATGACACATGTCATTTTTTAGTCATGGATAACCCCTCCTCAGCCCCTGAACAGACGATTAGCCCGGCCCAGCACACGGTCAACAAGGTGGGCAGGCCACGCCGCGGCACTGAATCAGCTCGGACGGCTGCCCTAATGGCGGCCGCGACCCGAGTTTTCGTGCGCGAAGGCTATGGTCAGGCGAGCATTGACAAAGTGGCCAGCGAGGCCGGTGTCTCGACGCGGACCATTTATGAACGCTTCAAGAACAAGGCGGATCTCCTGGCGGCAGTCATCAGCCAATTGATCAACCACGATATGGCGACCGTGCTGGCGATAACCGAACTGGAGAGCCTCGACCCCAAGGAAGCGCTCACAACCGTTGCGCATACCATTACCAGTCGCGCGCGCGATCCGGAGTCGGCGGCGCTGTTTCGAATAGTGGCCACCGAAGCGATGCGCTTTCCGGAGCTCGCGGCAAAAATGCGCGACAGCGGCAAGTTGCGCTGGGAAGGCGCGATCGCCAACTATTTTCGCGCCCAGATCAAACGCGGCTCGCTGCGCTTGGGCGATCCCGAGCGCGCGGCGGCGCTGTTCATGCACATGATCTGCGCCGAGTTGCATGAATGCCTGCTGTTCGGCTGCGCCGACGACATGGCACGACTCGATTTCACCCCCCATCTGACGCACGCCATCGATATTTTTCTGTTCGGCGCCGCATCGGCCACCGCTCGATCCACCCTGGAAGGCGCCTAAGTCATGAATTCCCGCCTATCGGCCCTCACTGTCGCCATCGCGAGCGGCGGCCTACTCGCTGCTTGCGCAGTCGGCCCCAACTTCAAGGCGCCGCCGCCGCCGCGCAGCACGAGCTACGCGCCCGCCGGTCAAATCGCTCCAGAGACTGCTGCGGCGCCCCAGCCAGGCGGTCAAGCGCAACGCTTCGTTGAGGGCATGGACATTCCCGGACAGTGGTGGACCTTGTTTCAGTCGGCGGAGCTCAACGCCCTCATTGAACGCGCTCTCAAAAACAGCCCAACCTTGCAAGCCGCGCAGGCGGCGCTGCGGCAGGCGAACGAAACCATGGCCGCGCAGCGCGGCAGTTACTATCCGAGCGTGTCGGGTAAGGTGGAAAGTCAGCGCCAGAAAGCATCCGGCGCCGCGCTCGGCGGCATTCCGGGATTCCCAAGTTCCTATTTCTACAATCTGCAGTCGGCATCGGTGAATGTGTCGTACACCCTCGATGCCTTCGGCGGCACGCGGCGCCAGGTGGAGGCGCTGCAGGCACAGGCCGAATACCAGCAGTTCGCCTTGGAGGCGAGCTATCTCGCCCTCACAGCGAACATCGTCACTGCGGCCATCAATGAGGCTTCGCTGCGTGCCCAGATCGCGGCCACCGAGGACATCGCGCGCTCGCAGCAGCAACAGCTCGATATCACGCGGCGCCGCGTCAGCGCCGGTGGCGCCTCTCGCTCCGACATTTTGCAACAGCAAGCCACGCTGCAAGCGACCCTCGCCACGCTGCCGGCGTTGCGCACATTGCTGGCGCAGCAACGCAACCAAATGGCCGCATACATGGGCGATCTGCCGGCCGACTACAGCGGCGCGGAATTCCATCTCGACTCGTTGCGCATCCCGGAGGCATTGCCGGTCAGTCTACCCTCGAAGTTCGTCGAGCAACGCCCCGACGTGCGGCAATACTCGGCATTGCTGCATGAGGCCACCGCCCAGATCGGGGTGGCAACCGCGAACATGCTGCCCCAGATCACCCTCACCGCCAGTTACGGTCAACAAGCCGGGTCCTGGGGAAATTTATTTTCTCCGAGCTCGAATGTATGGAGTCTCCTAGGCTCGCTGACGCAGCCCATATTCAAAGGTGGACAACTGATGCATGAGCGCCGTGCCGCCGTCGCCGCCGCCCAGGAAGCGGCCGCCAACTATCAAGCCACAGTCATCACTGCGTTCGAGAACGTATCCAACACCCTGTATGCGCTGCAAGCCGACGCCGACGCCCTGGCCGCGCAAAGCACTGCGGAGCGCACCGCGGCCGACAGCCTCGCCATGGTGCAGGCGCAATTTAAAAGCGGCGCGGCCAGCTATGTGCAAGTTCTGAGCGCGCAACAGAGCTATCAAAGCGCGGCCGTCGCTCTGGTCAAGGCGCGCGCACTGCGCTATGCGGACACGGCGGCGCTGTTTCAGGCGCTCGGCGGCGGCTGGTGGAACCGCGCCGATGTCGCGGCGACCGATGCAGGGGCGGCCCCGGCCGCCGGCCAATCATATGACTTGAGCAAGGGGCAAATGTGAGTACTAAGGAATTGGACAATCGCGGCAGCGGACAGGGCACCGCTCCTCTCAAGAAAATGATCGTGCCGTTTGTAATCTTGTTGGTCGCCGTCGCGTTGATCCTGGGCGGAGTATTCGGCTGGAAGATATACAGTCTCAAAAAGAAGTACGGGGGCGCCGGCGGTATTCCGTCGCAGACAGTCTCCACCGTGGTTGCGGCAGCGACAGCTTGGCAGTCTCGTACGCACGCCATCGGCAGCTTGCGTGCCGTGCGCGGCGCAGATCTGGCGGCACAGATCGCGGGCGTAGTCGATCAGGTTCATATCGAATCGGGCACCGAGGTCGCCGCGGGCACGGTACTGCTCAAGCTGCGGTCCTACGATGATCCGGCCAAGCTTGCGCAGTTGGAGGCGGCGACCGCGCTCGCCGAACAAACCTATAAGCGCGACCAGGAACAGTTCGCCGCGCAGGCCATCAGCCAGGCGGTATTGGACACGGATCTGTCCAATTTGAAATCGGCGCGGGCGCAAGTCGCGGCTCAGCAGGCGCTTATCGATGAGAAAACCGTCAAGGCGCCGTTCGCGGGCCGGCTCGGCATTCGCCAAGTCGACGAAGGTCAGTACCTGACCGCCGGTACGGCGGTGGTGACTCTACAGGCGCTCGATCCCATTCTCATCGACTTCTATGTACCGCAGCAGGTGCTTTCGCATCTCAAGGTGGGACAGGCCGCCACGGCCACGGTGGATACCTATCCAGGCGCACATTTTTCCGGCACGATCTCCTCGATTAATTCCAAAGTGGACCTCGCCAGCCGCAATGTGCAAGTGCGCGCGGCGTTTGGCAATGCGGACCGGCGGCTGCTTCCCGGCATGTACGCCAATGTCGACATCGACAGCGGCGATGCCGCCGATCAAATCACGCTGCCGCAGGCGGCCATCACTTACAACCCGTATGGCAACACGGTGTTCATCGTGGAGAAAAGCGGGGTCGACGAACACGGGCAACCCAAATTGGTGGCGCAGCAGCGGTTCGTCAAACTGGGCGCCACGCGCGGCGATCAAGTGGCCGTGCTGAGCGGCATCGCTGCCGGCGATGTCATCGTCACGGGCGGGCAATTGAAGCTGCGCAATGGCGCGGCCGTAGTCGTCAACAACAGCGTCACACCGACCGACGACGTCAACCCGACGCCGCCGAACGAGTAGGCGCGAGACACAATGAACTTTACCGACATTTTCATCCGGCGCCCCGTTTTATCGAGCGTCGTCAGCCTCGTGATCCTCGTGGTTGGCCTGCGTTCCTACAATTCGCTGCAGGTGCTCGCATACCCGAAGACCGAAAACGGCATCGTCAGCATATCGACGGTGTATCCGGGCGCGGATCCGGACGCCATCGCCGGCTTCATTACTACGCCGATCGAAGCGGCCGTCGCGCAGGCCAACGGCATCGATTACATGACCTCGACCAGCCAGAGCGGCATCAGCTCCATCACCGTGAATCTGCGCCAGAATTACGACACTTCAAAAGCCGCCGCCGAGATCAATATCAAGGTCAACTCGGTGCTGAATCAGCTGCCGGTGGGCTCGCAGCAGCCCGCGATCAGCGTCAAGGTGGGACAGACCACGGACGCCATGTACATGGGCTTTTCCAGCAAAACATTGGGACCCAACCAAATCACGGATTATCTGCAGCGCGTGGTGCAACCCAAGTTGCAGGCTGTTCCGGGCGTGCAAACGGCAGAGATCCTGGGTGCGCAGTATTTTTCGCTGCGGGCCTGGCTTGACCCGCAGAAGCTCGCTGCCCATGGGCTGACAGCAAGCGACGTATCCACAGCGCTGCTCAACAACGACTACATATCCGCCGTCGGCAATACCAAGGGGCAGATGATCCAGGTGACCCTGACTTCCACCACCAGCCTGCACAGCCTGAGCGAGTTCCGCTCCATGGTCGTCAAGCAGGTCAATGGCAGCAACATCCGCTTGAGCGACGTTGCCACGGTGGAGCTGGGCGCCGACACCTACGAGGCGCGCGTCGCCTTTGACGGCCAAAGCGGCGTGTTTGTCGGTATTCAAGTGGCGCCCAGCGCGAACCTTCTGACGGTAGTCAACGGCGTCAAGGCGGTGTTCCCGGAAATCCACTCGCAGCTGCCCGAAGGCTTGGTCGGCGCCGTCATTTACGACTCCACCGACTTCGTCAACAGTTCCATCCACGAGGTGGCGGTCACTTTGATCGAAGCGCTGGTCATCGTCATGCTGGTGATATTCGCGTTCTTGGGATCGCCGCGCTCGGTGCTGATTCCCATCGTGGCCATACCCCTGTCGCTGATCGGCACTCTGGCCATCATGCTGGCCATGGGCTTCAGCATCAACCTGCTGACTCTGCTGGCGCTGGTACTCGCCATCGGCCTCGTGGTCGACGATGCCATCATCGTGGTCGAAAACGTGAATCGTCACCTGGAGGGCGGCATGCCGCCGGTCGCCGCGGCCCGCCTCGCGGCGCACGAGCTTGCGGGCCCCATCGTTGCGATGACCGTGGTGCTGCTGGCCGTGTTCGTGCCCATTGGGTTTCAGGGCGGCCTCACCGGGGCTCTGTTCGTGGAGTTCGCATTCACGCTGGCCGGCGCCGTGACGGTCTCGGCCGTCATCGCGCTCACTCTGTCGCCGATGATGTGTTCGCGCCTGCTCAAGGCGCACCGCGCCGATCACGAAAATTGGGAAACGCGCCTGGTCAAGTTCATCGACAAGCGGTTCGAAGCCTTGCGCAATTGGTATCTACGTCGCCTGGAACGCAGCCTGAGTTTCACGCCGATCACTGCCGTGCTGATAATCGTGGTACTTGCCAGTATCGTGTTCCTGTATCGCCTGTCGCAGAGCGAACTCGCCCCCCAGGAAGATCAGGGCTTCGTGGTGATGCAGGCGACATCGCCGCCGGACGCCACTCTGCAGCGCAAGAGCATGTACGACGCGCAGCTCTTCGACCTGGTCATGCACTCCCTCAAACCGGATCACGTCTTCCAAATCGACGCGCCCGGGCAATCCATCACCGGATTGGCGCTGCCGGCGCGCGACAAGCGCAAACTGGGCAGCAACGAAATTCAGCAGTTGCTGCAGCAGAAAGTCGGCAGCATCGCCGGCCTGAGAATCGCAGTGTTCCAGCCGCCTTCCCTCCCCGGCGCCTTCGGACTGCCCATACAGTTCGCCATCAAGACCACCGATCCCGCCGCGCGCTTGAATGAAGTCTCCACGGCGTTTCTCGGCGAGGCGTTGAAGAGTCGAAAGTTCGCCTTCATGGATACAGACCTCAAGTATGACCAGCCGCAGTCCGTCATCGAAATTGATCGCGACAAAGCCGCACAATTAGGTCTCACAATGAATCAGGTGGGGACCGCGTTGGGCGGTCTGTTGGGAGGCGGCTATGTGAATTATTTCAGCATGGATACGCGCTCCTACAAGGTCATTCCGCAGGTCCAGCGTGTGTCGCGATTGAACGTGCAGCAGTTGCTTGACTATCCTGTGGCGACGGTCGGCGGTGTTCCCATTCCCTTGTCGACCATCGCCACGATTCGATCGAAGACGGTTCCGGAAACCCTGAACCACTTCCAACAACTGAACTCGGCCACCCTTTCCGGAGTCATGTTTCCAGGAGTCTCGCTGGACGATGCGTTGAAGTATCTGCAAGATCTCGCCGCGCGCACGCTGCCGCAGGGCTACTCGGTAGACTACGGCGGCCAAGGCCGGCAATACGTTCAGGAATCCGGCGGCATCATGGCCACATTCGGCTTCGCCATCATCATTGTGTTTCTGGCACTCGCCGCCTTGTTCGAAAGTTTCCGCGACCCTCTCGTTATTCTCATATCAGTCCCATTGTCCATCGCTGGGGCATTGATCTTTATCGCAGCCGGAGTCGGCGGCGCCACCTTGAACATCTACACCGAAGTCGGGCTGGTGACTTTAATGGGTCTGATCAGCAAGCACGGCATTTTAATCGTGGAGGTGGCGAACAAGGAGCAGGAAACCGGCAAGTCAAAGCGGGCCGCGATCTTGGCCGCGACCGGCGCGCGCCTGCGACCCATCCTGATGACCACGGCGGCCATGGT
>JBDUBO010000026.1:0-43128 GCA_040004115.1 Gammaproteobacteria bacterium
AGCATCCTGCGTGAACAAGCACGCGATGTGCAAAAAAAAGCGGCCGGCCGACCGGTCTATTACACGGAATGGTGTACCTCGTCCAATCCGCGCGATCCCATGCATGACGACCCGTATGCCGCGGCGTTCATCGTCAAAACCGTTCTTGAAGCGAGTGGTCTTGTTCAAGGATATAGCTACTGGACGTTCTCGGACATCTTCGAGGAGAACTACTTCCCTTCGCAGCCGTTCCAAGGCGGCTTTGGTTTGCTCAGCATTCACGGCATCGCCAAACCCGCGTATCGCGCCTTTCAATTGCTGCATGAGCTTGGAACCGAGATGCTGCTGGTGGACGGAGCCCATGAAACCGTCGATGCCTGGTTCGTTCGCGACGACCCACGCTCCACACTGTTGCTGACGAATTTTGCGCTGCCGCGTCATCCGATCAAGTCTGAACAGGTGTCTTTCACACTTAAATCCGCGAAGTCCGTCACTTCTGCCTGCATTCAGCGGATTGATCTCGAGCACGCGAATGCGAAGCGTCACTGGGAACACCTGGGTAAGCCGGAATATCTGAACTCCGCGATGGTGGAGGATCTAAAGCGCTACTCTCTGCTGAAGAGCGAGACGGTTCCTGCCATAGAGAAGGCCGGTGAGTTGACCATTGAAGTGTTGATGCCGCCGCAATCGGTAGCGGCAATTCATTTCTCTCGGTAATGCGGGATGGGCGAATTGGCGCGGCTCTCGGATCAGGAATTGACTTCCAGACTACAGCGTGCGGCCTTTTTCTACATGATCGATTGCGCCAATGCTGACACTGGACTGGTCGCGGATACCTCCCGCCGAGGGTCGCCGTGCAGCATCGCCGTGGTTGGCTTTGCCCTATCGTGCTATCCCATCGCGGTTCGCAATGGTTGGTTGACGCGTGCGCAAGCCGCAATCCTGACGCTCAAAGTTCTCAAATTCTTCTCGCTAAGCACTCAAAGCGATGCTTCGGACGCGACCGGCTATAAGGGATTCTATTATCATTTTCTCGACATGCAGACGGGCAAGCGGGTCTGGCAATGCGAACTTTCGCTGATCGACACCGCACTGCTGATCGCCGGAATGCTGGTCGCCGGTATTTATTTTGACGGAAGCGACGAGAGTGAGATCCCCCGACTGGCCGAAGCGTTGTATAGACGTGTCGACTGGCGCTGGGCAGAGAGCAATCCCCCGCGCGTTGCGCAGGGGTGGAAGCCCGAGTGCGGATTTCTTCATTATGGGTGGGAGGGATACAACGAAGCCGTGCTTTTGTATATTCTCGGCCTTGGTTCGCCGACCCGGCCATTCACTCCGGCCGCATACGTCACCTGGCAGCTCACTTACCAGTGGGAGAACTTGATGGGCCGGAACGTGCTGTACTCCGGTCCGCTCTTCACGCACTTGTTTTCACACGCGTGGATCGATTTTCGCGGCATCCGCGATGCGTTTATGCGCGAGAAGGAAAGTGATTATTTCGAGAATACCAAGAGCGCCATCGATGTCCAGCGCGAGTACGGTAAACGTAATCCCTATGGATTCAACTGTTACAGTCGGGATTTTTGGGGCGTCACGGCGGGAGACGGCCCAGCTCATCCAGAAATGCGCGAGCACGGTAGAGACCGGCGGTTTTTCGGTTATATGTCGCGGGGTGTACCCTACGGTCCCGATGACGGCACGATTGCTCCTTGGGCAATGCTGGCGACACTGCCCTTTGCCGCGGAGCCGGCGCTCGCGGGCACCCGTCGTCTGCTCGAGAGCTTCCCACAGGTGTGCCTTCAGGACAAATTCTCAAGCGGCTTCAATCCCTCGCTGGATGTCCGGACCGGGGGCTGGCTTTCGGAAGGATGGTATGGGCTTGACCAGGGCTTGCTCGTGATGATGATCGAAAGTCATCGCAGCGGCTTAATCTGGGATCTTATGAGGCAGTGTAACCACCTGCGCAATGGGCTTAGGCGAGCCGGTTTTACCGGCGGTTGGCTGTAAAGATGCATCGCGAAACCCTGCCCATGCAAAACACCGACGAGGAGAGCTTCCAACGGCGTGTACGTCCCGAGGATTGGGTAAACCCGGTGCCACGCAAGGCCTACGATCTCGCCATTATCGGAGCGGGCCCAGCTGGGCTCGCGGCCGCGGAATTTGCGGCTCGGCGCGGTTTCTCAGTTGCGCTCATCGAGTCTAATCGCCTGGGCGGAAATTCGCTGAATGCCGGATCGGTACCCTCCAAGGCGATCATCCGGACAGCGCGCGTCTATGCCACGATGCGCAATGCGGAAGAGTACGGCGCATGCCGCCCGACCCAACCCGCTCTCGAATTTGACCAGACGATGACGCGCATGCGCCGGATCCGGGCGCGAATTGCTGGATATCATTCAGTGAAGGAGCTTACGGCGCTGGGCATCGATATTTTTTTCGGGGCCGCCCGGTTCGAGTGCCCGGACGTGCTTTTGGTGGGCGAGGTCGCCGTGCTCTTCAAGAAGGCGCTCATCGCCACCGGTGCGCGCCCCCGGGCTGCGGCTATCCCAGGCCTCGATCAGGTGGGTTATCGCACCAGCGCAACTATCTTCGAGATGGCGACCCTGCCGGCGCGTCTTGCCGTCATCGGCGGGGGGCCGCTCGGCTGCGAATTGGCGCAAGCTTTTTGCAGGCTTGGTTCGCACGTCACGATCATACAGAACGAACCGAAATTCCTGCCCCTTGAGGAGCGCGACGCCGCCGAGATCCTAGGCCGGTCCATGGCGCGCGATGGGGTGGAGATTCGCCTGAACACCACGGTCGTTGGTGCCCGGCGAGACGGCGGAACAAAGATCATCGAGACCGTCAGCGATGACGTAAAAAGCACGATCTTAGCCGACGAGATATTATTATGTATAGGGCGTACGCCCAATGTCGAGGAGCTTAACCTTGGAGCAGGCGGCGTTCAGTTCGACTTAGACCGGGGAGTCAAAGTGGATGAATATTTGCGCAGCACAAATCCGAATGTGTACGCAGCCGGCGATGTTTGTCTGGTGCTAAAATTTACCAATACCGCTCAATCGTCGGCGCGGACGGCGGCGCAAAATGCCTTGACGCAGGCACAACATCGGCATGTCAACACTGTCATTCCCTGGTGCACCTATTGTGATCCCGAGATCGCGCATATTGGGCTGCACGTTTGGGAAGCGCGCCAACAATCGATTCCCATCAGGAGTTTCACCGTCATGATGCACGATGTTGATCGCGCCATCGTGGACGGGCAAGACACGGGCTTCGTCAAAATCCACGTTGCCGAGGGGTCAGACCGAATATTGGGAGCGACCATTGTTGCCACTCGCGCAAGCGAATTGATCAACGAAATGGCTGTCATCATGAATGCGGGTGTAGGCATGAAAGCCCTCGCCAAGATGGTCCATACCTATCCGGCGCAATCTGAGGCCATCATGCTGGCGGCGCAAGCATACGAGGGCGTGTGAAGCACCCCGGTCGAGCCCGACCGATTTGGGCAAGAAACCCGATGCCAGCGGGAAATTTGCAATTGTTTGCAAGTTTGGTGGGTTAACGAACCGACGCCCTAACTTAAAAGCCGCTTACGACCCTAAGCGCGACATAACCACCTCGGCTACGCGCAATGCGTTGGCGATGATAGTCAAAGTGGGGTTCACGGCACCGATCGAGGGGAAGAAACTTGCATCGGTGACGTACAAATTGTCGACTTCGTGAGCTTTGCAGTTCACATCCAAGACCGAAGTGGCCGGATCCGTCCCGAAAAGGAGTGTTCCAGCCTGGTGAGCGGTGCCGCCGATCGGGATATTCTGTCCCAAATACAGGGATCTATCGAACAGCTGCGGATGCACCTCGATTCTGCCACACATTGCGCGCAACTTGTCTTTCAGCCGCTCATGGGCCTCTATGTTGGTTTGCGTCAACTTCAGAATGACGCGGTCTCCCTGGTAATACACTCGATTCTCGTGTCTTGGCAGATCCTCCGAAGTGAGCCAGAAATCGAGGGCGTGCTTGGCGATCCAATCGAACGGCTTTTCTGGGAACCACTGCATGAAGCTCGGCAACCCCTCGCCGCGAATTTGCACGGCGTTGGATTTTCCGACCATTTGAATGTGCCCGAGAGGATAGTCCCAATCGTCGGCTCTGAAGTAGAAGTCGTTCAAGCCCAGGGTCTTCTGAAATATCGTCGGGTTGGGCGTGCGCGACACCGCCATCAATACCGAATTGTTGTGCCGCATGTAGTTGCGGCCCACCAGGTTCGAGCCATTTGCGAGCCCGCGCGGATGATCATCGTTCGCTGAACGCAGCATGAGCAAGGCGGAGCAAAGCGCACCGCATGCAACGATAACGATGTCGGCGGAATAAACTCTCGCTATACCTTCCTTCAACACTCGAACGCCGCTAATCCGGTGACCGCCCGAGTCCGTGAGGAGTCTCTCGACATACGCGTTGGTCATCAGGGTAAGGTTGGAATGCATCTTGAGCGCCGGATCGACGCAGATAATTTGGGCGTCCGCCTTACCGTTGGTCGGGCACGGATAACCGTCGAATGCGTCGCAGCGAATGCAGGGCGAATGCGGCAACGGCCTGCCGTTGTCTTCATCGAGCAAAATGCCCAGCGGCAAGTGAAAGGGATGCAGGCCCTCACTCTTTAGGCCGTCGAAGAGTTGCTGGATCCTCGGCTCATGAGACACCGGGGGATACTTGTAGGGTTTCGCGCTTGGCGGCTCCGTGGGGTCCTCGCCACGCAGACCGTGGACATGATAGAGCTCTTCGGCGGCCTGGTAGTAGGGCTCGAATGCGTCGTACTTCAGCGGCCATCCCGGGGATACGCCGTCCGGATGCTGTATCTCATCGAAATCCCGCTCTCGCAATCGCAGCAGTACCGAGCCGTATACTTTGCTATTGCCGCCGACGAAATAATGCAGCCCGGGTTGGAAACTTCTTCCGTCCGCGTCGTACCAAGTCTCCTTTGCTTGGTACTTGGCGTCGATGAAAACCGCCTGCGGGTCCCAGTTCTCTCGTTCTCTCGGCAGGTAGTCGCCGCGCTCCAGGAGCAGAATGCGTTTCCCGCTCTGTGCGAGCCGCCACGCCATCGTCCCGCCTCCGGGTCCTGAACCTACGATGATGGCGTCGTATTTCTCACCCACCGGTCGCGAATCCTGGATAGAGAGTCATTCCGCCATCGACGAACAGGGTGGCGCCGGTCACGTAATCGGAAGCATCCGACGCCAGCCAGGCTGCAGCCCGTGCAATATCATCCGGCTCGCCGATCCGCTTGCAGGGAATCAATGTCATGAGCTGTGAGTACGCTGCCGGGGTGTCCCACGCCGACGTGTTAATAGGCGTCCTAATGGCGCCGGGTGCGATGCTGTTGACCCGGATTTGATGGGGTGCCAGTTCTTGAGCGATGCTTCGCATCAGCATATCGATGCCGCCTTTTGAGGCAGCGTAATTTGCATGTCCGGCCCACGGGATGATTTGATGCACCGAACTCATGCAAATGATCTTACCCGCGGCCACCGATACGGACTCATCGACGCCGCGACGTTTGAATTCGCGCGCCGCCTCCCGCGTGCAGAGAAATTGTCCGGTCAGATTCACGCTAATGACGGTGTTCCACTGCGCCAAAGTCATGTCGACATAAGCTGAATCGCGTTGCAGCCCGGCGTTACTGACAACGATGTGCAGAGTGCCGAAATGGTCAATCGCTTGGGCGTACATGTCGATGACTTCGTCCTCTTTGCTGACGTCTGCTTTGATCGCCAAGGCGCGCCGACCCAGACCCTCTATTTCATGGGCGACAGCATCGGCGTCTTGGGGATTGGTGACGTAATTGACGACCACATCTGCGCCGGCCCGCGCCAGACCGATCGCGACGGCCTTGCCAATCCCAGAGTTTGCTCCGGTCACCAGCGCCGGTTGTCCGGTCAGCGTCACCGGATAAGGCACTTTGGGGACTGGACGAGAATCCGGAGGGGCCGGCGCAGCTGGATCTTTTGAGGTTTCGCTCATGGTTCGCTCCTTAAATCGAGTGCGTCCCAACGAGTCTCGCACGCGTCGTGTTGTAAATGCTACATCATGTTCATGAAATCCAAATGAACGTCAAATCTTGTTATGGTGAGCGGAATCCCTCGCCCTGGAGGCGCCTTGCTCAGTATCGCTATCGCGGCCGTCTCACGCTGTCTCCTCGTCCTTTTATTCTTGCCGTTCAGTGCGCTCGACAAGGTGTTGAATTTCAGAGAAGCGGTGTGCCAAGCGTCTTTGGCGATTCGCAGTCGCGTTCTTGCGCGGGTGGCGATTCTCTGTGGTCTTTTTATCGAAGTGGTAATGTCCATCGGGGTCATCACCGGAATCGCCGATCGCGCAGCGGCGTTCGTTCTCGCCTGTTACTGCGCCACGACTGCGTTGCTGTGGAAGCAATTCTGGAAGAGCGGGGATTTTCGCCTGCGGGGCGCCAGCCGCGGTCGCGATACGTTTTGGGATTTTCTTAAGAACTTCGCGCTGGCCGGGGGGTTCTTAATGGTGACTTTTGGCAGCGGCGCAGCAGGCGTCGCTGAATTTGTCCATCATCCGCTCGCCTCTTCGCGCCCCTATCGAGACGCTGCGCCGCAGCCGCCGAACAACGTAACGAGCCGTTGATTCGAACGTGAGTGGCGCCGAATTCCAAGTACGAAAAATCGCCGGCTTCGGCCTCACCTCTCCTGACGCCGTGCGGCTGTTCGAATTCTACCAACGCGCTTTTGACGCTCAGCAGCTTTCCAGCGATTACCTTGCCGGAGCGCCCTTCGAGCGTTTGATGAGCGTGAGCAGCGGTGCGCAGCGCTACAGCTTGCAGTTGGGTGACGAGCAAGTCGACATTTTGCAGTTCGATATGCCGGGTCGGCCTTATCCCCGTCCAGCGTCGCCATACAATCCGGCATTTCAACATTTTGCCATCGTCGTCGGTGACATGGATCTGGCCATGTCCCAACTACGGCGTGCGCCCGGCTGGACGCCATTGTCGAGCGCAGGCCCGCAACACCTGCCTCGCCGCTCGGGAGGCGTGAATGCGTTTAAATTTCAAGATCCGGACGGTCATCCGCTCGAGCTATTGGAGTTTTCGGCCGACGCCGTACCGCAACACTGGAGGGAACGCTCTAATGGTGCGCTTTTCCTGGGAATTGATCATTCCGCCATCAGCGTCGGCAACACCGCCGAGAGCAGGGCGTATTACCAGACACTGGGCTTTCAAGTCACGGGCGAGACTTACAATTGCGGGACGGAACAAGCACTCCTCGACGGAATAAGCAGCCCACACCTCGAAGTTACCGCCCTATCCGCCCGCCAATCTACGCCGCACCTGGAATTACTATGCTACCAGGGGAACGAGCCGCGGAAGCGACGCGCATTGGCGAGCAACGACGTCGCAGCCACGCGCATCCTTTTGGCAGTCGATCGTTTGGATGAGGAGGTAAGAGGCAACACCGTGAATCGGCTCATCATGGACCCCGATGGCCATCATTTGCTCGTGGTCTCGTGAGCACGCCGGCGTCAACTTACCATCAGCAAACCCGAGGAGAACTTCGTTCATGAATACCATTCTTGCGTTACCCGCTTTGATCTGTGGTGCCATTTTGACGACGCAAGTCGGCACCAATACCATGCTTGCAAGATCACTAAATGATCCGTACATCCCCGCTGCGGTAAACATGGTGAGCGGATTGATTTTTACTGGCCTGCTGCTTCTGATCATGCGCAAGTCCTTGCCGGACGCGATAGAGCTGCGTGCCGCACCGTGGTGGACCTGGCTCGCGGGCGGCTTTCTGGGAGCTGCCTACCTGACCGGCAATATCCTTCTGGCGCCGAAGTTGGGCGCCGCCGCTTTGGTGGGGCTTGTGGTGACCGGCCAGTTGCTATTCGCCGTACTCGCGGATAACTACGGTTGGCTCGGTTTCGAACAGCATGACGCGACAATCTGGCGCGTCCTCGGCTGTGTACTGATGATGGGCGGCGTCACGCTTATCGCAAAATTTTGAAGAGACCGCCCGTAGTACATCAGGATCGTGAGTTCCCGCTAATCCATTCCTCGGCCCTTGAACACCGAGTGGTACTCGCCGACGAGCCCGTCACTTGCCAGCCGGCGAGTGCGCATCTCCAGCCGGCTACGCCAGCGGATGGTTGGACGACCGAATGTTGCGTTGGTCAGGCCTCCGAACAGAATTGCGATTGCGGGTAAGACACTTGTGTGCTCGCGTGACGGCAACCGCGGGCACTTTCCGAACGCCCGCGCTACATTCTGGCGATTTCGTCGAAGTCGGCTGCGTCGTGCCTTTCAGCCAGCTGCTCGTCAGACGGCCCGAAGGTCCGATTGACCTTTTGGCCGCGCTGCACCGCAGGTCGGGCCGCGATCAGCTCCACCCAGCGATTCAGGTTCGTGTATTCGTGGACGGACAAGAATTCCTGCGCGCTGTAGGCACTGCGCATGATTGCGCGGTACCAGGGCCAAATTGCGATGTCGGCGATCGTATACTCGTCGCCGCCCATATATTCGCTTCGCGCCAGGTGCGCATCGAGCAAGTGCAGCTGCCGCTTGGTCTCCATTGCATATCGGTTGATGGCATATTCAACCTTGAACGGCGCATAAGCATAGAAATGACCGAATCCGCCGCCAACGAACGGCGCCGAACCCATTTGCCACATGAGCCAATTTATCGTTGCTGCGCGTTTGTAGTGCTCGAGGGGCAAGAAAGAGTGGAATTTCTCAGCGAGATAGAAAAGTATCGAACCGCTCTCGAACAGCCTCGTCGGCGGATCAGTCGAGCAGTCGAGCATCGCGGGAATCTTCGAATTGGGATTGATCGCGACAAAGCCGCTCGAGAACTGTTCGCCGTCGCCGATCTTGATCAACCAGGCGTCGTATTCGGCGCCTTCGTGGCCCGTCGCGAGCAGCTCTTCCAGCATGATCGTCACCTTCTGGCCGTTTGGCGTCCCCAACGAATACAGCTGGAGCGGGTGCTTGCCGATCGGAAGTTCCTTCTCGTGCGTAGCACCCGATATTGGGCGGTTGATTCGAGAAAAATGGCCGCCGTTCTCCTTGTCCCAGACCCACACCTTCGGCGGTACATAACCAGCTGGCTGATTGCCGTTTTCGAGATCGTTGTCGGCCATGTCGTTGTCCTCGAGTGCAAGCTGACCGAGCCGGCGCCGCCGTCTAAATCCGACGGTCCGAAAGCGCTGGCGCTTTACGTCACCCGTCTGTGAGTCTACCCGATCGACTGCTGGCCAGCCCTAGGGTTTCCGCCCGCGCTATGACTGCGGCTGGCGTGTTGCTCCCAATTACTTCAACATGGGCATATTCGCCCCGCTGAGAGGAATAATTGGCGGGTTCCGCTGCTGCATCAAAATCAAAATAGAAGGATTGGCATATGCGAAAACTCACGCTCTCTATATTGCTGGCCATCTCGATCGGGTCCGTCATGACGGCGTTTTCGCAGTCTCCAAAGTCTGTTGCGCCGACGGTCGACGCCGCCTGGAAGCTGCCTGAGGTCATCTCATTCATCGGCCTGAAAACGGGAGATAGGGTGGCGGACATTGTGGGAGGTCGACTGACCGCATCGCTCGCCCAGGCTGTCGGTCCAACCGGAAAGGTTTACGCGGTTGAGACAGCCGAAGTGGTTAAGGCCCATCCTCAAATCATGGGCATGATGAAGGAGCTGGCGACGCATTCGCCCAACGTCGTCGTCAGCGACGATCCCGTCGCCTCGCCGCTGCCGGCGGGACTCGATGCCGTGGTCATTCGACAGAATTACCACGATCTTTACAACGAGTTTATGGGACCGGCGGATGTGCCCGCATTTAATAAGGCGGTGTTCGCTGCCTTAAAGCCCGGCGGCGTCTATGTGGTGTTGGACCACGCGGCAGCGGCGGGTTCCGGAATCAGCGCCACCAATTCGCTGCACCGTATCGATCCGATGAGAGTCAAAGCGGATGTGTTGGCAGCCGGCTTCAAGCTGGACGCCGAGAGTTTGATTCTCGCCAATGAGAGCGACAATCACACCAAAAATGTATTCGACCCCTCTGTCCGAAGTCACACAGACCAGTTTCTGTATCGCTTTAAGAAACCGAAGTGATTAATCCAGCAGTGGCGCCAGACGCATGGCGTTCGCTTCCCGAGGGGAGACCAGCGACCCATGATTTCCCCAGGATTCCCGGATATAGCTTACGACGGCTGCCACTTCTTCGTCCGCGAGCACTTGGGCGAACGGCGGCATGCCATAAGGGCGAGGACTGTCGAAAGTCTGAGGCGGGTATCCACCATTGAGCACCATGCGCAGCGGATTTACCGACACGTCCATCTGGATCGAAGGATTTCCCGCCAGGGGTGGATAGGCGGGCGGCATTCCCTTGCCGTCGGCACGATGACACGACACGCATCGTTCGGTGTAGACGCGGTGTCCCAGTGCGAGAACCTTTTCAGATGCCGTGCCCGCGTCGATCGCCTGCGGGATCACAGGTTTCAATTGCAACAGCGATTTGAGATAAACCGCCATGGCGTTCGCATCGCCGGCGCTTAAATACTGCAGGCTGTTATGGGTAACTGCTGCCATCGGTCCGTAGACGGCGCCCCGGTTGGAGACGCCGCTCTTCAACAGGGATGCAATGTCGATGGTAGCCCATCCGCCAAGGCCGGATTCGGTGTTGGAAGTCAGCGACGGCGCATACCAGTTCTGCATGGGAATGAGTCCGCCCGCAAAAGCACTATCTGCTCCGCTGCCGCCAAGGGCGTTTATCGGAGAATGGCACGAGGCGCAATGCCCGAGTCCGTCGACGAGATAGGCGCCGCGATTCAGTTCCGCGGAGCCCTCCGGCCGAGGCACGAATGTGCCTTCAGTGAAATACAGCGCTCGCCAACCAAACAACAGGCTGCGGTTGTTGTAGGGAAACCGCAATTCGTTCTCTCGATTGCGTTGACGTACCGGCTTGAGCGATTTGAGGAATTGGAATATCGAGTCGGAATCTTCGCGTGTGACCTTGGTATAGGCGGGAAAGGGCATAGCCGGATACAGCAGCGTGCCGTCTCGCGAACGACCCGTGTGCAACATCTGATAGAACTGATTCACCGTCCAAGTGCCGATTCCGGTGGCGTTGTCGGGCGTGATGTTAGGTGAATACAGCGTGCCGAAAGGAGTCGGCAGTGCAAAACCGCCTGCAAAGGGGGTGCCTCCATGTTTGGTGTGACAAGCGACGCAATCACCGACATGGGCCAGGTACTCGCCGCGGCTCATCGCGCGCTCCACGGAATGCAGAGTCTCGTTGGGATTGAGATTGGCGGTGCTGCCGCAGGGCAAGGGCGTGCTCCAGGCACCAGCGCTCGCCGGCGTCGGTGGACCGACGACTCGCTGCGCACTCAGCCACGCAGCCACCCGAGGGATTTGCGCTGCGCTCAATCGTGACGCGATATCGCGCATGCAGTCCGGAGTTTTCGCGTGCCGGGTTCCGACGCGCCAGGACACGAGCTGCGCCGCAATGTAGCGGCTGTCCAATCCCACCAGGCCCGGGATGCCGGGCTCGATGCCCGTCAAACGGCTGCCGTGACAAAGGACGCAGGCGGGAATACGGCGGGCAGGATCGCCATTTTTAACAAGTCGCTCAGACTCGGCATCATTGTTCGCAGCCGGCACCGAACTTGAGCGAACGTCGACTGATTGCATCGCAAAGAATCGAGCCAACTCCAGCAAATAATCGTCGTCCATATAGGCAACGAGATAATTCATGGGGGGATAGCTACGGTTCCCATCCCGAAAATTTTTCAATTGATTGAATAAATATCCGGCAGGCTTGCCGGTGATTCGTGGAAAGTTAAGGTCCGCCGTACCTTCGCCTTTGGGCCCATGGCAGGTGGCGCAGCCTTGCGCGCGTGCTTCGATCGTATCCGGTGCAGTGGAAATTTCGGCTGCCTGTGCGGTAGCGCATAATATCGAGAGCGACAATATGATTTTAATCATGGGTAGGCACCCGCGGCATTTTCCGGCGATACTCCTGCGTAATGCCTCGCCAGGCCGTCGATTTCCGCCGCGGTCATCCGGCGCACTTCGCCGCGCATGACCGCATTGGGGTCATTCTTGCGCGTACCGGTCGCGAATGCGGTCAACTGAGTCCTTAAATACGTTTGCGGTTCGCCCTCGAGCGCCGGAGCGCCGGTCTTGCCGTCCTGGCTTCCATGACAGGAGGCGCAGGGTGCGATATTGCGCATCGGGTCGCCGACTCGAACCAACGGCGGGGCCGCGGCCAAGGGCTGGTCACTTTCCTGTCGTGGTAAGTAGGCATAGTAATGAGCAAGGTCGAGCATGTCTTTCTCGGTGAGAGCCGCAACCAACGCGCCCATGACGGCGTCGCTGCGCGCACCCCGCTTGAAGTCCACCAATTGCTTGTAAATGACTTCGGGGTACTGTCCGGCAAGATTGGGCGCATTGGCGCCGCTTAAACCTTGCGCGCCGTGACAGGCCGTGCAACGAAGCGCGAGAGTCGCGCCACGCCCTATCTGCAGGGGTGTGCCGCGAGTCATTGCAGAGGCTGGCAGTACGACGCTGGTAAATCCCGGCAAAGCGGCTCCGCCGGTATTTGCACCGATTGCAGTTGAGGATCCGGCAGCCCGACAAATCCTTTCCCACAAGGTCGCTTGCGGTTCCGCCGCGGGAAGCAGGATGAAGCCGATGGCAAATGCAAAGCAGCCGACGACAACGACGGTGATCGTTGCGAGGCCTCCCAGCGGACGATTTCCTAAGAGGCTCATCGATTGAAGTAGAACACGGCGGGCACGTTGGTCTTCGCGAACATGAGTTGGGCGATGGGGACACCGTAATTGGCGATCGTTAGCGCAATCATCAATGCCACCCAAACTGCGAACCCATTCAGGGCTTTGGGAACGGCGGTCACGTGCACGGGGGCGCTAAAGCGGTATTCGGAAAGACTGAGCCGGGGACCAAAATACGATCTGAAAAGTATGAAGATAAAGAGCGCACCGGATCCCACAAGCATGGCGCCGCCGATGACGGCAGCAGTGACCGTCCACGCCTGCGGCGCGATGGCAGGATTCGAATAATCGAAGTATGCCATGCGCCGTGGCATGCCGAGCAGGCCCGCCAAATGCCAGGGGATAGTCATCACCAGCATGCCGATCAGCCAAAGCCACAGCTGTGCCCTGATCAAGTCCAGTTGGCCAAGGGGACGTCCGGTCAGATGAGGCCATAGATCGTAGGCCAGCACGAAGTACATGATGACGACCGCGCCGGCAAAAATCAGGTGAAAATGTCCGGTTATCCACTGCGTGTTGTGCACCGTGGAATCTAGCTGATAACTCATGTTGATCAATCCACCGGCGCCGCCGAAGCCCAACATGACGAAGGAGAAGGCGAGACCAAGCATTGCTGGATTCCGCCAAGGCAACGCCCTGACCCAGCCGAGAATGCCCTTGCCGCCGCGAAGCCGCGCGGCAATTTCTACAGAGGCGCAGATGGTGAATACCGTTAGCAGCGTGGGGATGACTACCATGCCGGTGAAGACCGAATGCACGTACTTAAAGCCGGACCCCACCTGCGGATCGGCAAATAAATGATGGATGCCGATAGGCATCGCGAATACCAAGAACAGCGCGAAAGAGAGGCGCGCCATGACGTCGCTATAGAGGCGACCGCCGATCGCTCGGGGAACAATGACGTAGAATGCAATATAGGCCGGCATCAGCCAGAAATACACGATGGCGTGCAACGTCCAAGAAAACAGCACACGGGCGAGGCCCGCATCGATGGTGGTCTTGAAGCCCAAGGCCACCGGCAAAATCTGCAACAGAATCTCCAACGCCGCGCCGACCGCAGTCCAGGCCCATAGATAGGCGCCGGCAACATTGGCATACATGGGCAGAGGAACGATTTTCCCTGGATTTGTCTTACGCCATCGATGAAGGTTCACCGCCATGAGCGCGACCCACATCCACGAACCCACGACGACCAGGACTACGCCGATGTAGTAGAACGGACTGCCAATCAAGGGGGGATAAAACGTGTAAAGAACCGATGCGGCGCCGGATGCGACTGCGCCGGCTGCCATTAGTGCGCCCGCCGCGACCAAGGCGTAAGCCGCCCATGCCCACCTAATTCCAATCAGGGGCTGTTTCAGCGACAGTTCGGAAATCGCATAGCCAAATCCCATGGCGACCAGCAAGGGAAAGACATAGGCCATCACGGTGCCGTGTGCGGTCACCGAGCGATAATAGTGTTCCGGAATCGAGATCCAGGCATGCAAAGGGCTGCGAATCAGCATCTGCCACTCACCGAGCCATAGAGCAGCGAAAAAGAGCACGAATGCGGTCCAGAAGTGGGCAAGGATCAAGCCACGCGCCTTAATCACAGTGGCCGCCCTCGTTGCCCAAGATATTGCGCTCGAACTCCTTGGAAGGCACAACACGAACGTGCGCCCACATGGCCGCATGACCGGTGCCACAGTACTCATGGCAGGGCATGAGGTGATCGCCGAGATGCGAAAACTGGGTCGAGAACGTCGTGATATATCCGGGCACCAGCATGGCATTGGCGTTCGTGCCGGTAACGAGAAATCCATGCACGACGTCGGCGCTGGTGCCGCGGAAAGTTATTTTGGTATTGACCGGAATCTCGATGCACTGGGGATTGAAGGCGTACTGCTGAGCTATCAACCGGACGATGACCGAGCCGTCCGGGCGCAGTTGCGCGCCCAAGTTCTGCTCGACGAATTCTCCTGATATATGCAAAGTGGTGGGATCGATGGGTTCAATCGCCGATAGCGGCATGCTTGCCCAGTGAAGACCCGTGAAGGCGATCACGCCCAGAAGGGCCACGACGAGACCCGTCGAAACCATGGCCCAGCGCCGCTCTGCGACGTCCGCCTCAGCGCCTCCCGCGTCGGGTGTCGCGGCATTCAAGACAGAAAACCCCGTGGCAGGAAGACAATCAAATAGAAGGCGAGCCACAGCGCGAACACCAGTCCGGTCGCAATTCCGGCGACGGTTAGCGCGCCGACCGGAGCCCGGCGATAGATTCGCTCGAGTTCTGCGGGATCCGGCTCAGGTGTTCCATCCGGTTCGAACATAGGGGTTGGACTTGTTACTGATTACATAGCCGTGAAAGGATTATCATTGGCTACCTGACATCCCCGGTCTGTGCGGTAGGGAACACGGTAGCATATTAGGCGTTCTTGACGTGTCTAAAGGAATCGTCTGGCGTCCTCACCTTGATCGAAGCGCTGTATGGGGAGCCTGGAAGGCGAAGTACTCCGATGCAGAGAGCGAACATGACATACGGGAGCTATTAGATGAAGCAACGGGTGGCGCTGGTCACGGGGGGCGGTCGAGGAATCGGGCGGGCGGCGGCGCTGCTGTTGAAGGCTGCCGGATCTCGCGTGATGGTCGTATCGCGCAACGCAGATGAGTTGGCGGCCGTTGGCCTTGAATATGTGGTGGCCGATCTCGGCACCGCTGAGGGCTGCGCATTGTCGGTTGCCGAAACCGAGCGGCGACTGGGACCCATTGACATACTGGTGGTGAACCACGGCATCGGCTCGGCTCACGAGAAACTGGTGTGGGAGCAAGATCCGGAGGTGTGGCGCGAGACGATGCGGATTAACCTCGACGGTCCGTTCGAACTTGCGCGCTTGACGGTGGGTGGTATGTGCAAGCGCGGCTTTGGCCGAGTGGTATTCACGAGTTCGACCGCCGGCGAGAAGGCGGAGCGCTCCGGCAGCGCCTACACGGCTTCCAAGCACGGGGTGATCGGACTTGCGCGCGCCGTTGCGCAGGATGCCGGGCCATTCGGAGTCACCTCCAACGCCGTGCTGCCGGGCTGGGTGAGAACGGCTATGGCCGAGCGCTCAGCGCAGACGGAGGCCCAGCGGCGCGGGATCAGCGTCGCGAAAGTATGGGAGGAACGCGCTGCACTTTATCCGCAGAAACGGGTACTAGAGCCGCGTGAAGTTGCGGAAGTTATCGTATTCCTCTGCAGCGAGGCAGCCGGCGGCGTAAACGGCGAGGCGATCACCGTGGCACTTGGCGGCCTCTGGTAGCGTTCGAAGAGCCGCTCTTAGTCTACAGTGGTACGCTTGTCGGTGGACGCCTCTCCTCGATACGCGTCCAACGGAATCGTTCCTCCGGCCGCCATGACCTTGCGCCGGTCCGTATCGCTCAAAGAGTCGGCAATTTTGTCGATGCGTTTCCAGGCGGGGAAGGGCTGGCGGCCGTGTTCATCGGGCACATGCGGTGAGAGTGTGCTGCCTTGAATGGTATGGATGTAGCGCCCGCAATTGACGAATAGTTGAGTGACGGTGATTCGAGTCAGGTACTTGGCGCCGGCATAGGGACCGGGCAACGCGTCCTTCGGGAGTATTGCGGCGGTTCCCTGTACTCGCAAGCGGCGTGGCGACTCGAAGTCGATAAACAGCATTCCAATATCGGCCGTGCTTGCCATGTTGCCGAGAGATAGGAACATGCCGTTGCCGTCAAAAATCGGAAACACAAGTTCACCGGGCCCCGTGATGCGAACAAAGCCTGGAGCACCGCCTTTGTAGGAAACTGTGGGTCGACCATGCTCGTCGACCGTGGCCAGAAAGAACATGGTGGCTGATTCGATGAACGCGCGGTCGTTTTCATCGAATTCGGCGTGAGCCAGCGATTCCAGTCGGTCGGCCAAGCGACGCGTGCCATGTTGGTCCTGAAAGGAGCGGTGCGGTTCGCCATAGAATTCGCTCATGATGACCTCACAATTCCAAAATTAATAACGCCTAGAAGGAAAATGTAGTATCAATCCATTAGGGTGTTGCGGCGCCATTAAAGGCGCGAGTCTCCGTCGGCGACAGAATTATATTCACCGAACCCACAAGTTTGAACGGGGGCAATCCCGGTGTTTCGTCGGCGCGAATCGCAATCTTCACGTCGCGTGCCTGGTTGGCGGGTATGGCTGCAGATTCCAGGCCGCGTTGGTCGTAGATCGTAGTGCATACCGTTGCCAGGCAATCCTGCACGACCAAATAGTATCCGTAGTCGGTCAATTTAAAGCGCGCGGAATCGTTATAGAGACGCGCTCGAATTGACTCGAAGGAACCCGGTTCCGAATCAGCGGCAGGGCGAATCTGCTCGAACCGAATTTCCGCCAGAGCGATACGGTTCTTCGCTTCCGGATCTAACCTATCCAATTTTGCGACATGCGATCGTTCAAAATCTATGTGCTGCGAGCGCTGCGTCGGCACGCTCTTTGAGGCGGGCGTCTGCGCTTCATCCTGGCGTGCGAAAACGATTATCGCCACAATCGCCAAGACGGCCACACCGACCACCGCCAGACCATACTTTCGATACTGGCGCGAGACGAGGGCGAGCGCCAGCGACATTAAAACCAGTATCCAAAGCATTGCCTCGATTTTCATTTTGCTCGTGCTTTTTAAGGATACGCCCTTGCCCAGAGTCCGGACTGCCGGCCTCCTGACGACCCCGGTAGTACTACTTTCGCGCGCCGAGCCGCGCGAGCGTTGCCGAAAAGTCCGCAGGACTGATATGGAAATACTCGCAAACACGTCCCCACAACATCGGTGTCGGCACATTTCTGCCGCCGCGTTCCTTTTGCGTCGCATGCAGAACGTACAAAACCACGCGTTCTTCACGAGTGAGTCCGTCGCGAACATCCGGAATTTTAGCCCATGGATCCATAACACCAGTTGACTTCTACAGGCCCGAGCTCAAGTTTACCGCATATTCACCGCGAGTCGCGCATGCCGTCAGGCCACGGTCAAACCACCATCCAGAACCAGGGTATGACCGGTGACAAAGGACGCCGACTCGGAACAAAGCCAAAGCACAGCCTGGGCGATTTCCTGCGGCTCCGATATTCGCCCCATCGGCACGAGGTCGGCGATGGCGTCGAGTTCGATTTTGCCCGCTACCATGCGGGTCAATAGACCCGTTCGCACGGGTCCAGGAGCGATGACGTTGATTCGAATTCCCGCCCGGGCTTGCTCCAGAGCGGCGGCCTTGGATAAGCCGATTATTCCGTGTTTGCTGGCGCTGTATATCCCGACTTGCGGAATGGAAACGACGCCCGCACTGGAAGAAGTGTTAACGATGGACCCGCCTCCGTGTCTTAGCATGTGCTTAATCTCATATTTCATGCCAAGCCATACGCCCTTCAGATTCGTGGCAATGATGCGATCAAAATCGGCCTCGCTCGCATCTTGAATTGGACCGAAGGGCCCCTCGTAGCCGGCATTGTTCAGCGCGAAGTGCACTCTGCCGAAATACCCCTCGGTCGTCTGAATCAGATGCTCGACCTGCGATTCGATTCGCACATCCGTATGTACGAACAGCGCTCGTCCGCCGTACTCCATTTGAATCCTCTTTTGCAGCGCGCCGCCCAAATCGGCCTCGATCCCTGCAAATACCACATTGCATCCAAGCGCCAGAAACGCTCGGACTACCGATTCCCCGATTCCTGCGGTGCCGCCGACGACCAGGGCCGTTTTATTCGCAAATTCGCTGGACATGAATGTTCCTCCGCAAGTTACGGACTATATACTGAGCCAAGGAATTGACAGGCGCCAACGCTACTGGCGCGCCCGCGCTGTCGGTCTTATGATCGATGACGACGACAGGTATTGGAATTCCGGGTATGTCTCAATTAGGCATAAAGGACTACGATGGCAATTTCAGATCAACGATTGGAAGAGATTAGAATCTGGCTGTCCGGCGAGAGCAAACAGGATCCATCGGTGCGGCCCGAAGAATTGGCGGCCATGGCCAATGAGCTCAAACAACTTAGATTGAGGGTTTTGTCCAAGAGCAGATCGGCAGCGATGCCCTCTGGTTCGATTGGGCATTGAGGAGCCCCGATGATATTTGAAACTGTGTCCAGCGGTGGCTGCCGCTCGTATCTGGTCGGCTGCGAGGCAACGTGCGCAGCAGTGCTGATCGATCCTGAACTGAGTCAAATTGACCGCTACAAAGCGTTGACTGCTCGCGACGGACTGCGCGTTCGCTATCTCGTCGACACGCACACTCATGCAGACCACTTCTCAGCGACGCGGCAGCTCGCGCGCCAGTTGCAAGCGCCGGTGGTAATGCACCGCTCGAGCCCCGCGCCTTTCGTCGACCTGCGGCTGGACAGCGGTGAATTGTTGGTGGTGGGGCATCTGCGTCTCCAATCGCTTTACACGCCCGGACATACCCGCGATTCACTGTGCCTACACGTTGAGGATCGAGTGTTCACCGGCGATACATTGTTGATTGGCGCCACCGGCCGTACCGACTTGCCCAGTGGCGATGCCGGAGCCCTGTACGAAAGCCTGTTCGAAGGATTGCTGAAGCTCGACTCAGCAATGAAAGTGTTCCCGGCCCATGAATATAAAGGGCGAGCCCATTCGACGATCGGCCAGGAAATCGCCGAGAACCCAAGGCTGCAAAAAACCGAGCGCGCCGCGTTCATCGAGATGATGGATAATCTCAATCTCACCATGCCCGCTCATGTCACCGAGGCGTTGCGGACCAACATGAGCGGCGGCAAGACGGTAGCCGAGATGTTGTCCGATGCCGCCGCCGTCGTACCGTTCATGTCGCTTGCCGAGCTGAACACGAATCTTGATAGTCATCGTGCGGAGCTCATGGTTCTGGACGTCCGTGAGCGGGATGCCTACGAAAGCGCGCATATTCCTGGTGCCATGCACCTGCCGCGTGGGCAACTCGAGTTGCGGGTGAACGATGAACTTAAAGACCCGACTCGGCGCATTGTGGTTTGCTGCGAGTTCGGCCGAATCTCGACGCTCGCGGCCGCGACGCTGCGCACCATGGGATTTCTCGGGGCGGTCGCGCTCGATGGCGGCATGAAGGCGTGGCGCGAAGGCGGCTATGCGCTTTCAGCGCGCTGAGTCGCCCGACTAGGGTTTCTGATCCGGCCGCAGATAGGTGTCGAACCAATTCACCAGTCGCGTCAATACATCCACCTGATCCGCGCGCTTGAAAAAGAAGTGACCCTCGTCGGGATAGACGACGAACTCGGTCTTCACACCCAGCCGCCGCAGCGCATTCCAGTACTCATATGATTGCGTGATGGGCACTTCCGCGTCGCGATCACCGCCTAACAGCAGAGTGGGGGTATGCACGTTTTTGATGAACGTCATGGGCGAGCTGCGCTCATAGATCTTGGGATCGTCGTAGACCGAGGCGCCGAAGTAGGGAATCATCCAAGTGTCGATGTTATTGGTGCCGTAGTAGCTCATCCAGTCCGACAGTCCCGCGCCCGCGACCGCGGCCTTGAAACGGGCGGTTTGGGTCAATGCCCACATGGTCATGTAGCCGCCATAGCTCCAGCCGGTGATGCCGATCCGTTCGGGATCGATCGGCGCGGCCTTCTGCACAGTATCGAGCCCGCTCAGCACGTCGCGAAGGTCGCCGTAGCCGAAGTCCCTGACGTTGGCTCGCGTGAACGCATCACCCTGACCATAGCTGCCCCGCGGATTCGGTCGAAACACGAAGTAGCCACGACTCGCAAGCGCGGCATCGAGCGAACCCTGAGAGGCGGGAAAAATAGGATAGTGTGCGTAGGCGGGTCCACCGTGCACTTCAACGACAAGCGGGTATCGTTTGCCCGGCTCGATCGACGGCGGCGCAATCAGCATGCCTTGTACGTTGAAGTTATCGCTTCTCCAAGACAGGTTGGTGGCCGCCCCGGTGATCGAGCGCACCCGCACATTCGACCGTGTAATCGGTTTCCATCGGCCCGGCGGGCCGGTCTCAACTTCCGGCGGTGACGTGTAGGATTGTCGGATGATGGCCGAATAAGCACCATCCTTGGACAGGGAGATGCCGGCGTCGCCTGGTGTAAAACCCATCACGCTATTCGCCCAGATCATCTGCGCAGCACGCCATGTCTCGCGCTGCGTCTTTGCAGCCACGTCGATGGTGGCAAGCACTTCCTCGCCCGCGGCAAATTCAGTGGCGACGATATGCGTGGCGGAGCCATTCCACGTCAGCGTATGCACGGACGCTCCCAGGGCAGGAGTCACATCGATTGGTGAGCCCCCGCCCGCGGCAATCACATAGATGTCCCCACCGGTGATCGTCTCGTCGCTCATGATCCCGCCGATGTAGGCGATCCGGGAACCGTCCCCGGACCAGCGCGGCGAGGCCATCTGCAGCAGTGGCTTGAGCAGCACCTGCGACATACCGCTGTTCGCATCCAGCACATCCAGTTCCGCGATCCACCAGTTGTCGTCCCCGGAGCCGTGCGCCGCGGTGACGGCAAAGTGGCTGCCGTCGGGCGACCAGTCATACTCGTAGACATTCAAATCCGCAGGACCGAGCAGAGTGGGCGCGCCGCCAGACGCGGCAATCACCGCCAGTCGCTGCTCATAGAAGTTGGCCGAAAGGACGCCCGAATCGCGCGCCAGCGGATTGAGGGGCCCGGGCACTTTGGGGGCGCCTTCGGAATACAGAAACGCAATGCGCTTGCCATTGGGCGACCAGCGAGGAGTATCCAGGGGGCCTCGAGCGTGCGTGATGCTCAGCACCTTGCCCCCCGCGGCGCCGGCGGTCGCAATCTGTGGCTGCTCGTTGGCGTCGGTAGTGACGAATACGATCTGCGTTCCGTCGCGGGACCAGGCAGCGGCATGCTCATCGCATACGGTGCCTGGACAGGCCGTCAGACGAACCGCTCCCGATCCGTCATGAGCATTGACGATCCACAAGGCCGAGACGTCGACGTTCGCGCCGCCGCGCTTGCCGGTGACCACATTGCCGTAGACGAGGCGCTTTGCGTCGGGCGACAACGCGACTTCGCTGAATGGATGCACGGCATTGAGCGCGTCGAGGATGGCGGAAATAGCGGGCGGTGAGTCAGCCCTTCCCAGTGCGCACCACAGCATTGAAATGCCGCCGGCGTAAATCAGAATCGACATGCGTCGTAGCAATCCGCGAGTCATGTGCTCGGTCTCCGTCTGAGCTGGCGGCATTGCGTCACTTTCTTTGGCCAGGCCCGGCAAAGACTAGCACCATGCATGTTCTGCTGCGGATCTATATCATTGTCCGATTGTAAAGGAGTCCCCATGATTCGAAGAATCTGCCTATGGATGTTCGGCCTGGTCTCGCTAAACATGGTGGCTACCTGTCTCGCCCAAGAAGCCGCAGCGACGCTGCCGAGGGTCCGAACCATTACGGCATTTGTCCGCCTCAGTGATCCCTTCGACGCACAGATCGGCGAGGCACTGAAAGTGTTGAGGGACGCGAAGGCGGAGTTCGAGCACCGCGGCTACGAAGTCCAAACTATTCGCATCGTGACACAGCCTCTCGCGGAGCTCGTGAACGGCATGACCGAGAGCCAAGCCCTAGGGTTTCTTAAGCGCTTCGATGACCTGTCCGCGAAGGAGGGCTTCATGCCCAACGTGGGCCCGGCGATGCTCAAGGACTCGGACGATCCCAAGACCATGCATCTGCTCGCGCAAGTGCTGTCGACCTTGCCGCATATCAACGCGAGCTCGATTCTTGCGGACGACGACGGGATTCATTGGAAGACGGTCCGGGAAACCGCTGTCTTGGTGCGCTATGTCACCGACCACAGCCCGCACAGTCAGGGGAATTTTAATTTCACGGCCACTGCCATGCTCAAGCCCTTGGGTCCGTATTATCCGGGCACCTACCACACCGGCGTCGGGCATCAGTTTGCCATCGGATTCGAGTCTGCCAACGTGGTACAGACTGTTTTTGCCCGTACGCACGGGAATTTCGACGAATCCGTCTCGGCGCTCACCCAGGCCCTGACTGTGCATGCGAAGGTTGCCGAGGCCGTGGGCGATAAGATTGCCGCCGCAAGCGGCTGGAAATTCATGGGGGTCGATCCCACTCCGGCTCCGCTCGGTGATGTCTCCATCGGCGCGGCTATGGAAGCGTATACGGGAGCAAGGTTCGGATCGAGCGGCACACTCACCGCGGCGCTGATCATCACGACCGCTGTCAAGGCTGTGCCTGTCCGCCAAATTGGCTACTCGGGTTTGATGGTGCCGGTGATGGAGGACAGGCGGCTGGCGCAACGTTGGGCAGAGGGCGAGATTAGCACCGACACATTGCTCGCCTATTCGGCGGTCTGCGGTACGGGTTTGGATACCATTCCCTACCCGGGGGATATTAGCGAGGAACAGCTGGCGCGAATTTTCGGGGACGTGGCCTCCCTCGCATTCAAGTGGCACAAGCCGCTTTCCGCGCGGTTGCTGCCCGTGAAGGGAAAGAAAGCCGGCGAGATGACCGAGTTCTCCAGTCAGTATCTATTTAATACCCGGCTCCAGGTGTTGCCATAATTTAGATGCAATATTACTATATAATACAATCGATTATATAATATAGTGAGTGTTAAATAGAGAATCCTGACCATGCGGATTTTTAGCGTCAAGGACATTCCAAAATGAATCAAAAAAGCATTGCCGCATTCGCGTCGACCACGCTTTTACTGTGGGCTCAATCGTCGACGAGTGCACGAGGCTTTACGATACAGCAGGTCCTGAGCGCACCCTTTGCTTCGGGCCTCGTGGCCGCGCCGACGGGACGCGAATTCGCGTGGGTCAGCAATGTGGCCGGTCGCCGTAATGTATGGCTGGCAACGGTGAAGCCGGGCCGCATTGGATCGGCGTCGCGACCGCTGACCAAGTATTCGGCTGATGACGGACTGGACATCACGGAACTTACGTTCATTCCGCATCACGAGCAGCTGCTCTATGTGCGGGGCGGGGACGCGGAGTATGCGGATAAGCCCGCTCCGAATCCTGCGCAGTTGACCGCCGGGGTCGAACAGGAAATCTACGTAGTGGGACTGCGCGGCGGCGCGCCGCTGAGGCTCGCGTCAGGGCATGCGCCGGTGGCCTCACCCAGCGGTGATCGCGTGGTGTTTTTGCACCACGGAGATGTTTTTGCCGTTGAGCCGCGCAAGGGCGCAAAGCCGAGGCAGCTCTTTAAAATACGCGGCTCCGCGGGTTCGCTGCGTTTCTCGCCGGACGGCAGCCGGTTGGCGTTAGTGAGCAATCGCGGCGATCATAGTTTCGTTGGCGTATACACCTTTGCGGATAAGTCGTTCGCCTGGATCGACGCTAGCCTGTCGATGGACACGGAACCGTGCTGGTCGCCCGATGGCACTCGCATTGCGTTCCTGCGAATCCCCTCGACCCACGACGAAGTAGGCTTAGTACCCCACCGCACGGGATCGCCCTGGTCGATCCGTGTCGCAACGCTGGCCGCGTCGCGGGTCATCGAGGTGTACCGAGCCCCCTTTGGGGCCGGCAGCGTGTTTCACCCATTGAGCTCCGAGGCGCAACTTATTTGGAGCGGAGATAGCTTGGTGTTCCCCGCGGAAAATGATGGTTGGCTGCATTTGTATGCGGTGCCGGCAAGCGGGGGTGAGGCGCATCTGCTGACGCCCGGGCTATTCGAGATCGAGTATGCGTCATCGAGCGCGGACGGTAGCAGTATTGTTTATGCGAGCAATCAGGGAGACGGTGACCGTCGCCATCTGTGGCGACTGCGGTTCCCCGGTGGCACCCCTGAGCAGCTCAGCAGCGGATTGGGGATCGAAACTCATCCCGCCGTCGCGGGCGACGGCGCGGCGGTGGGCTTTCTGCGTTCCGATGCTCGCGTCCCGGCGCACGTTGCTCTGCTCGAGCCGGGTAAGCCTCCGATCGATTTCGTGGCCGAGGGTATCCCGGCGGGTTTCCCGTCTGCCGACCTGGTCACACCTGTTTCCGTGGTATTGCCGGAGCGGGCCGGCATTGCCGCTCACGCCCAGCTATTTCTGCCGCCGCCGGGTGCTGCCGGCGTGGCCCACCCTGCGGCGGTATTCATGCATGGCGGACCCATCCGGCAGATGCTGTTGGGCTGGCATTATATGGACTATTACAGCAACGCCTATGGCCTGAATCAGTATCTCGCCAGCCGTGGCTACGTGGTGCTTGCGCTCAACTACCGCGCGGGCATCGGCTATGGACTTAACTTTCGCGAGGCCGACGGAATCGGTGCCGCCGGCGCCAGCGAATACAACGATCTGCTGGCGGCGGCCGCATTGTTGCGCGCGCGCGCTGACGTTGATCCTGCGCGCATCGGCTTATGGGGCGGCAGCTACGGTGGCTACATGACGGCGCTCGGGTTGGCACGCAACTCAGATCTGTTTGCCGCCGGCGTGGATTTGCATGGCGTACACGATTGGCACCACTGGACTTTGGCGGATCGCTCCAACATGCCGCTTTACGGACTCGACACGCCACCCGCGCTGCTCGCCACAGCCCTTGCGGCGTCACCCATCAGTTCGGTAGCGGGCTGGCGCTCGCCGGTGCTTTTGATACACGGCGATGACGATCACAACGTCGCATTCTCGGAATCGGTACGCCTAGCCGAGGCGCTGCGAGCCCAAGGCGTCGACTACTCAGAACTGGTATTCCCAGATGAGATCCACGGATTTCTGCGACATGCCAGCTGGCTGCGAGCCTACACAGCCACCGTGGAGTTCCTGGACAGCAAGCTGGTGTCCTCCCAACGTCAGTGATGGGCTCAAACGATCACGCCAGCACCTCGAGCACCTGTCCAAGTGCTCGCCGCGATTCTTTCGCGGCGCGACCCCAGCTCTGTCTGCCCGACAGCTCGCTGTGGCCGAACGCGATTCGTCCATGGCGTTCGCGGATGACCTCGAGGGGAGCGGGGTTGCCGGGCGACCCGAAATAGAATCCTGGTTGGGGCGCGATGTATGCGTGACCCCAGCGGTTGATGACGACCCCAGCGATATCGCGGCGCGCGTCGAACCCCGCGCTTCCCAGCATCTGCTGCAGCTGCTTGCGGATTTGCAGCTCGAAATCCGCATAGGTCGTGGCGAACAGCCTGGCTCGGCCGGCGCTGGTCTGCGGGCCGATCGGCACACCGGATTGCGGAAATCCCACATACATCGTCAGCATCGCGGGCTTCGACGGATCGAGTGGAACAGGATTGCCATTGATCTTCATCGGTTGGCGTACGTTGACGAAGAAACCGAAGCCGTCGAACCAGTGAGCTGACGTAATTCCGAGCTTTGCGAACGCCTTCCAATTTCTTACGGCCACGTTGGCGACGAGTATCGGACCGTGGTGAAACTTCGCGTATGCCTCAACATAGGAGGGCGGCAGGTCACGTACGATATGACGGGCGATCCAACCGCCGGCTGCGACAATCACCGCCTTGCCACGGACCCGTGCGAGTTGCCGGCCGACGGCATAGGTGACGTCGACGCTGCTCGCCGAGTCCGGCGTGCCGTCATGCCGGACGGCGACGGCCGTGGCGCCAAGTCTTATCCGCGTGTGTTGGAGCCGGTCGAGTGCGTCGAAATCGATGGGTGCGTAGAGAATGTCGGCAAACGACCGCGTACCGCTGATCGCTTCCGGCAACAGCGCCTTGACGATGTGCCGCAATATCGCCGCATTGCCGCCTGGAAATGAAAAAGTATCATCGCTCAAGATGTTCTCGCCGGTTCCCGGCAGGCCGAGTAATTTCGCACCGTACGCGGATACCGCGTCCGAACTCACGCCGTAGTCGCCCGTTGCGACCAGCGGATCGGACAGCCTGAAGACGTCCTTGGACAGCCCGAGTTCGCGGACGATGAGGTCGCCGTATGACATAGAGTCGAGCCACCGATCCGTCGATTGCTCGTCGCCGCGAGTGAGAATGGGCGAGTGTTTTTTCCATTGCACCCAGCTGCGCCGCGTATCCGCCGAAATCGGCGCACGCGACAAATCGTCGGACCACGGATCGACCACCCACGCCCGCTTCGAGGCAAAAGGAGTGTCGAAGAAGTAGCCCAGAGACGCTGAGTCCTCGTTCCAATACATTGGATCGTAGTTGTCGCGAGCGAATTTTAGTGATTTGGCCGCTCCGCTCGGATCGACGAAGTCGTAGCTGCGCGGCATGCCGATCTCGTCCCAGAGCCCGACGACATGGGAGTAGTTATTGTCGGCGCGTGGAACGATGGCGTCGTTGGACCCTTGTGGCCCGGTGAGCATCACGCCCTCGACCAACATCTGGTTTTGTTTGGCTTCGCCGCCAAATACGGGATGATTGTCGAGAATCAGGCAGCGCGCATTGGGACGCGCCTTGTGAAATTCGTAGGCGGCAATGAGGCCGGCGAACCCGCCGCCGACGATGACGAGGTCATAGACCTCATCGACCACGGGTGCCGACGCTATTCTCGCTTCGTAAATCCCATCACGCACGCCGTGGGCCGCATTGACGACGGATGCGATATTGCCATTGGATCGGCTGTAATCGCCGATACCGGCATAGCCGCTCCAAGATGCGGAGAGACCTTGCGCAACCGCCGGGGCTGCCGCACCTAGAAGAATTGCTCCCGAGCCGATCAGAGTCGCGCCCACGAAATCGCGCCGCGTGATGGGCGCACCCAGACCGAGCGACTTGGTTTCCTTCATGACTAGTTACGCATCTCGGGCTTGATGATTCGCATGGTGGAAGTAGGTGACCATCCTGGCTGTAATTGCCTGCGCGGCGGGGAACCGCACCTTAACCGAGCTCAGAGTAACCGTTGAAACACACAGTCGCAATCGTCGCGCAAGTCGTAGCCATGGCGAGGCTCCCGCAGCTCGCGGACGTGCTAGGCGCTGCGGCCCAGAGTGCGATATTTCCCGGTGCGACGCTCGATTTTCCAGCGGATGCTGGCAGCGTTCAGGAGGATCTTAGCGTGAGCGCTGTCCAATTTCTGCACCCATGTCGGTGATAGAAAATAGCTGCTCTCGCCGATCAACTCGCCCGCTTCGACAGGATCCAGGGTTTTATGGCTCATGGTCCACCCCTCGAACGCTCGCTCTAAAATGGACTCGCGCATGATGAGCGCTACTTGCGCATGCCGGTTGTCAAGTCTGATTGTCTCGAAGATCGAGTCGACGCTGGCTGCTTCGCCTTCCAGCACTTGAACGAACGCACCTCCGATATACAGGAGCATTCCCGTGAGCTCACGCGCGGCATTGGCAACACGTGCGTGTTTCAATAACTCAGGAATCTCGTGCTCGTGAAAGTCCTCGGTCGCCCAGCTAGCATAGATCACGCTAATCAGTGACTTCATGGAATTCCCCGTTGCCCCGTTGCTCATCTTCGGCGTCAGGATAGGAGCCATCCGCGCCGGCTTCGAGGTAAATCGAGCAATTTTGCGACCCACGTCTCAGCTCCATATTCTGTGAAACCAATTGACAGATCGAAAAGTTCCTCTATTCTGCGCGACGGGCCATCCGCTCCCAACGGCGGACGCTCATCTGTAAGGATGGGAGAATTTCGATGACACACATACCGCTGCCGGGCATCCGCCCGGCCGATGCCCGATTCTCATCGGGCCCGACCAAAAAACGTCCCGGCTGGACCCTGCAAGCGCTCGATGGGGCATTGCTGGGCCGTTCGCATCGTTCTAAGCCCGGGAAAGCCAAGCTCAAAGAGGCCCTCGACCGGACTCGGGCACTGTTGGGGGTGCCCGCCGATTTCAGGATCGCCATCGTGCCGGCATCCGACACCGGGGCGATGGAAATGGCGCTGTGGTCCATGCTGGGGGCGCGTCCTGTGGACGTGTTCGCCTGGGAAAGCTTCGGCGAAGAATGGGTTGCCGATGCTGTCGAGCAATTGAAAATCGACGATTGTCGAATACATGTAGGCCGCCCTTACGGCGTTCTGCCGGATTTGTCACTGGCCCGTAGCGAGGCCGACATCGTATTCACCCAGAATGGCACGACATCAGGCGCCAAGATCCCGAATTTCGACTGGATTCCGGCAGATCGCCAGGGCATCACCATCAATGATGCCACCAGCGGCGTCTTTGCTCAGAACATTGAATGGTCAAAATGCGATGTCGTGACCTTCTCCTGGCAGAAGGTGCTGGGTGGGGAAGCGGCGCACGGCATGCTGATTCTCTCACCTCGCGCGGTCGCCCGATTGGAGAGCTTCGTGCCGCCCCGACCTCTGCCGAAGATTTTTCGCATGGCCAAGAAAGGCAAGCTGGATCAGGAATTGTTCGAGGGCGCGACTATCAATACGCCGTCCTTGCTGGCCACCGAGGATTATCTTGACGCGCTGAAGTGGGCGGAGCGCAGCGGCGGTCTGGCTGCGCTGCAAGCGCGCGCGAACGCCAACACCGCCGTGCTCGCCGAGTGGGCGGCACGCACGCCCTGGGTGGATTTTCTGGTCTCAGATCCCGTCAATCGCAGCAACACCAGCGTCTGTCTCAAAGTCGTCGAGGCGCGCGTGACTTCACTTCCGCAAGACGCGCAGGCAGAATTTGCCAGGAACTTGGCGGCGCTGCTGGAAAGGGAAGGTGTTGCCCTCGATGCGGCATCTTATCGGTCGGCACCGCCGGGCTTGCGTATTTGGTGCGGCGCGACCATCGAACAGGAGGACGTGCGGGCGCTCACGCCTTGGCTCGACTGGGCCTTCGCCCAGTGCCTCCTCAAGCTCAATGTCTCTTCATAAGGATTCGCCGTGCCCAAAGTCCTCATTGCCGACGACCTGAGCCCGAAGGCGCTCGATATTTTTCGCAGCCGCGGTTTAGAAGTCGATGTCCGTGTCGGTCTTAAGAAAGCCGAACTGCTCGAAATCATCGCCGGTTACGACGGCCTCGCGGTGCGCTCGGCGACAAAGGCGGACAAGGATGTGATCGCCGCCGCGACGCTTCTCAAGGTCATTGGACGTGCCGGCATCGGGGTCGACAACATCGACGTCGCGGCCGCCACTGCTCGAGGCATCGTGGTCATGAATACGCCGTTCGGCAACTCCATCACGACGGCCGAGCACGCGATTGCCCTGTTGTTCGCGGCGGCGCGCCAAATTGCGGCGGCCGACGTCTCCACCCAAGCGGGCAAATGGGAAAAGAACCGTTTCATGGGGGTCGAACTCTATGCGAAGACTCTCGGCCTGATTGGCTGTGGGAATATCGGCGCGTTGGTCGCGGAGAGGACGTTGGCGCTCAAGATGAAAGTGATTGCCTACGATCCCTTTCTGTCGTCCGAACGAGCGATAAAGCTCGGCGTCGAGAAAGTCGATTTGGACGAGTTGTTGTCGCGCGCCGATGCGATATCACTGCACACGCCGTTGACCGAAAAGACCAAAAACATTCTGTCCGAAGAGGCGCTGGCGAAGACCAAGAGGGGCGTCATCATCGTGAATGCGGCGCGCGGCGGGCTCGTCGATGAACGGGCCTTGCGCGCGGCCCTGGATACGGGGCATGTCGCGGCGGCCGGCTTTGATGTTTTCGTCACCGAGCCGGCAAAGGAGAGCGTTCTTTTCGGCGCACCGAATTTTGTGGCCACGCCACACCTGGGGGCCAGCACCAACGAAGCGCAGGAAAACGTTGCGTTGCAGGTGGCAGAACAGATATCCGACTACTTGTTGACCGGGGCTGTCACGAACGCGCTCAACATGGCCTCCATCAGCGCTGAGGAAGCGTCGCGCCTCAAGCCCTTTATCGGGCTCATCGATAAACTCGGCAGCTTCGCCGGTCAAATTGCCGACGACGGCATCGAGGCGGTCGAGATCGAGTACGAAGGGGAGGTGGCCCTTCTTAATACGCAGCCATTGACCGCCATAGCATTGGCGGCATTGATGAGGCCGCTGATGCCTGATGTGAACATGGTGTCTGCGCCTGCCGTGCTCCGGCAGAAGGGCGCGGTACTAACCGAATCGAAGCGCGCGACATCCCCTATTTATGGTTCTCTGATCCGCATCAAGGTGTTGACCGGCGGGCGCTGGCGCATTTTGGCGGGGATGGTCAATGCGGGGAGTGCCAAGATCGTCGAAGTCAAAGGCATGGCGCTGGAAGCGGACTTCCACCCGGTGATGCTGCTCATCAACAACATCGACCGGCCGGGCTTCATCGGCGCGCTCGGCACCATGCTGGGCGAAGCCAACATCAATATCGCGACGTTTCACTTGGGAAGGCAGGCCGCCGATGAAGATGCCATAGCCATCGTCGGCGTCGATCAAGTCGTGCCGGAAGCCATTCAACAAAAATTGCGCGCGCTGCCCCATGTACGGTATGTGAAAGTGCTGCAGTTTTGAGCGGGAGCTCTGTGTGAGCATTGTCGATCCACGTGCGGCGGAACCGCTCGATTGGTCCCTCAAGGGCACACCACCCGAATTTGAGGGCCGGCTGGCCACCTCAGTTGGCCAGCTGGGTCGGTCGCTGTTCGATGACGCGCTATTCTTCCCGGTGGCCGTTCTGCGCGAGGCAACTCTGCAGAACAACAGCCGCTGGATGCGGCGGTTCGTGGAACTCAGCGGTGTGAAGATCGCGCCGCACGGCAAGACCACCATGGCGCCGGCATTGTTTCAACGGCAATTGGCGGACGGTGCCTGGGGATTAACGGCCGCGACCATTCAGCACGTACGTGCGTACCGCCGCTTCGGCATCAAGCGCATTTTGATGGCCAATCAATTGGTCGGGAAGGGCGCCATTGGTTGGTTGGCGGACGAATTGGCGGCCAATCCTGAGTTCGATTTTTATTGCCTGGTGGATTCCGAGGCAGGAGTGGCGGCACTGCATCGGGTTGCGCAAGCCAAGGGAGTGTCGCGGCCGATTCAAGTATTGATCGAGGTGGGCTTCCCCGGCGGTCGAGCCGGCACGCGTACGTTGGATGCGGGCCTCTGCCTGGCGCGAGCCGTTCAACGAGCCAGGCCATTCCTACGTCTTGGCGGGGTCGAGACCTTCGAGGGTGTTTTCCAGGTGCGATCGGACGGCGAATCGCGTGCCCGAGCGATGCTGGATTTGGTCGCGGCGCTGACGGTCGCGGCCGACGCTGAGGGGTTGTTCGACGGGGACATCGTGCTCAGCGGCGGCGGGTCCGCCTTCTACGATTTGGCCGCGCAGACTCTGAGTTCATTGCGGTTGTCGCGGCCACACGAGGTCGTGATCCGGTCGGGTTGTTACTTGACCCACGATTCCGACATGTACCGCGAGCTTTATGCCGCGCTCAAACGACGCAGCTCTATGCCGGCGGAGATCGGTTTCGACTTGGAGCCAGCGCTTCAGGTGTGGGCGCATGTCCAGTCGATCCCCGAACCCGGCCGCATGATATGCGGCATGGGTAGGCGCGATGTCGGTTATGACGCGCAGCCCCCGCGGCTGCTGAGTTGGGCGCGGCCGGGCGATCTGCGGCCGAGAGCGGCCCCGCCGGGTTTCAACGTCAGCGCTCTCAACGATCAACATGCCTTCGTCGACGGGCCGGTGGACAGTTTGTTTCAAGTGGGGGACTTGGTGGGCTTCGGCATTTCACATCCCTGTACCACGTTCGACAAATGGCGCGCCCTGCTGATGGTAGACGAGTCGTGGATGGTTCGCTCCGTCGTGCGCACCTACTTCTAATCTCAGAAGCGTCTACGCGGCGCGAAATTGCAAGGATTTGTCGAAATTCCTGGCGGCCGTTCGTCGTCGCTATGGAGGGGTATTCAGCACCGATAATATAGATTCTAATAAATATATAAGGTTCTGTTAAACAAGGAGAAAGAACATGAAGGTCATCGTGTTGGTCAAGGCTACCGCCGACAGCGAGGCAGGAGTCATGCCGAGCGAGGCGCTGTTAGCGGCCATGGGTCAATTCAACGAGGAGCTGGTCAAGGCAGGCGTCATGCTTGCGGGTGAGGGCCTTAAGCCCAGCTCGCGCGGCAAGCGGGTGCAATTCTCCGGCACTCAGCGCACCGTCCTCGATGGTCCGTTCGCGGAAACCAAGGAACTCGTTGCCGGATTCTGGCTGTGGCAGGTCAAATCCATCGACGAAGCGGTTGAGTGGCTGAAGCGCTGTCCCAATCCTTTTCCAGGTGAGTCCATCGTTGAGATTCGGCCGATATTCGAGGCAGAGGATTTCGGCGCCGAGCTCACGCCCACGCTGCGGGCCCAGGCCGAGCGGCAGCGCGAACAAATCGACAAATCCCCCAAGCACTAAAGGTCAGTCATACTGGCCTTGAGCGCCACCACCCGACGAGGCAGTCATGGCCTACGCATTATTGGTAGTTGAGCCCACAGGACAAAGGCAGAATCGGACCGAGGCCGAGGGGCGGGCGCTGTACGACCGTATGGTACGGTTCAGCGAGGAGCTGCAGTCCCGCGGCCTGCTGACGATGTCCCAGTCTCTCAAGACGGACGCACAAGGCGCACGCGTTCGTGTGCAGGGCAATCAGTCGACGGTGGTCGACGGTCCATTCGCGGAAGCCAAGGAGATGATCGGAGGATTTTTCATCTTGACCTGCGACAGCCGGGAACAGGCCATTGCGCTCGCCAAGGAGTGTCCGGCGGCGAGCTGGGCGACGGTTGAAGTGCGCGAATTGGGTCCCTGTTTTTCATGACGGAATCCTCCGTTCACAGGACCGTCGAGGCGCTGTGGCGCATGGAATCCGCCAAAATCATCGCCAAGCTGGCGCGGATGCTGCGCAATGTCGGGCTAGCCGAGGAGTTGGCGCATGACGCGCTGGTAACGGCGCTGGAGCGATGGCCGCAGATCGGCATACCGGACAATCCGGGTGCGTGGCTGATGGCGACCGCCAAGAACCGCGCGATCGACGAACTGCGGCGCCGCAAGGTCCTAGAGAGAAATCAGGAGGCAATCGTGAACGACACGCTGCTGCTGGGCGCGAAGCCTGAGGATCCTGAGCGCGCGGCCGACGACGACATCGGCGATGATTTGTTGCGGCTCACGTTCATTGCCTGCCATCCGGTGCTCTCCACCGACGCGCGAACCGCACTCACTTTGCGGTTGCTTGCGGGCCTCAGTACCATCGAAATCGCACGCGCTTTTTTGGTTCCTGAGGCCACCATCGGCCAGCGTATCGTCCGCGCCAAACGCACCCTGGCCGAAGCGCAGATACCTTTCGAGGTGCCCCGGGAGGAAGAGCGCACCGCACGACTCTCGTCCGTCCTCGAAGTAATTTATCTGATCTTCAATGAGGGTTACGCTGCCACCACCGGTGAGGATTGGATGCGTCCGGCGCTGTGCGACGAAGCGCTGCGATTGGGACGTATCTTGGCAGAGCTGACGCCAATGGACGCGGAGGTGCACGGCCTCGTGGCCCTCATGGAGATTCAGGCGTCACGAATCGGTGCACGGGTGGATGCGGCCGGCGATCCCATTTTGCTGCCCAGGCAAAATCGCGGACGCTGGAACCAACTGCTGATCCGCCGCGGTCTCGCTGCCCTCGAACGCGCCCAGGAAATGGGCGGCGCCTTGGGGCCGTATGCATTGCAGGCTGCCGTCGCGGCTTGTCATTCGCGGGCTCGAACCCCTGAGGAGACCGACTGGCCGCGAATTGTGGCGCTATACGACGCGCTCGCGCAACTGTTGCCCTCGCCGGTGGTGGAACTGAACCGCGCCGTGGCGATTTCCATGGCATTCGGCCCCGCCGCAGCCTTGGAGCTGGTAGACGAACTGACTCGCGACCAGCGGCTCAAGAGTTACCATCTGCTGCCAAGTGTGCGCGCGGATTTACTGGAGAAGCTTGGACGTGTCGAAGAAGCGCGCACCGAGTTCACGCGCGCCGCGGCCCTTACACAGAACGGGCGCGAGCGAGCGCTGCTGTTGGGTCGCGCTGCGGCGTGCGGCGCTGCAACTCAGTAGCGCAACACCGCCGATCCTCGATCATTAACTTGCGTTCATGCTGTCCGTCCACTGGCCAGCAGATAAGCGAGGCACCACCCGCACAAGAATATTTTGCCCACCGGCTGTAATACTTTCGGCTCCTCGCCTTTCTTCTTGGTGATCAGTGCAGCCGGGAGAACCTTGAGGACCTCATCGTCATGGCAATCATTAAATCCATCCAATCTTTGGCCGCGGCCTGGCTGCGAAAATGCTTCCAGCTGAATTCGAGCTTTTTTCGGATGCTGCAGTTTGCCGCGTGGCCTTTTATCGATTTAGGCGTTCGGGTGTGGCTGGCGCAAATATTTTTCGTTTCCGGCGTCATCAAGGTGACCCACTGGCAGACAGCGTTGAACCTCGCGGCCAATGAATACCCCGTCCCGTGGATGCATCCAGTCACAGCCGCCTATACCGGAGTCGCCATCGAACTCATCGGTCCGGCTCTCTTGGCACTGGGGCTGCTAACTCGATACGCGGCAATTCCCATGCTGATTCTGTCTCTGGTAATTCAGGTCGATTATTTGCCGTTCGACAATCAATTGTTTTGGATGGCATTTTTCGGCTGGTATGTCGTTCACGGCGCGGGGCCCATATCCATGGATAACCTGCTGCGCCGAGGACTCGCGGACAGCGCGTTGCCGCTGGCGCCGCGCATCGTAAAGGTATCCTCATGGGTCCGGTTGCACTTGAGTCCCGTGTATTTGGCCGCGATTCGAATCTGGATGGCGTGCACACTATTGCGGCTGGGGGCTCCGGAATCCGGAATTGCCTTGCCTCTGAGCACGTCGGCTCACTATGGAACCTCCGCGCTCGCGTTGTTGAGCGGCGGGTTTCTGCTCCTTGGATTCCTGACCCGCCAATGGTCGCTGGCCCTGGCGGTCACCACCTTTGGCGGCGCCATGTTGGATCCGCGCCTGACTGACGATGTGTACCTGCTGATGATATTCGCATTGCTGAGTGTCCGGGGGGGAGGATGGCTGTCGCTCGATTCTGCGGTCGGCGCCTGGCTTGAGCGCTTCCCTCAATTCGCCGGCAACGCGACATTCGCGCTTGAGGGTGTACCCCGCGTAGTAATCGTAGGCGCGGGATTCGGCGGCATGAGCTGTGCGGCTAAACTACGCGACAAGCGCTTGTCGGTCACGCTGGTGGATCGGGCCAATTACCATTTATTCCAGCCCCTGCTATACCAGGTTGCCACAGCGGCGATCAATCCCAGCGATATCGCGGCGCCCATACGCCCGCTGTTTCGCCACTCATTCAACACGCGGGTACTGCTCGGGACAGTGACCGGCGTGGACTCCCAGCGAAAAGTCGTGAAACTCGGTGACAAGGAATTGCCCTACGATTACTTGGTGCTGGCAACCGGCGCGGCGCACAGTTATTTCGGCAAGGATCAGTGGTCGGCGTTCGCCCCAGGGCTCAAGCGTATCGAAGATGCCACGGAAATACGCCGTAAGCTGTTGACCGCTTTCGAACTCGCGGAAGCCACCGACGACGACGACGAGCGAGCCGCTCTCCTTACCTTTCTCATCGTTGGCGGTGGTCCCACTGGAGTAGAGCTGGCAGGCGCCATTGCGGAACTGGCGCGATTCGGCATGGACAAGGAGTTCCGCCGATTCGATCCCGCGAGCGCCCGCGTGGTGCTGGTGCAATCGGCGCCAAGGATTTTACCGACTTTCGACGAGACGCTCTCCGTCGTGGCCAAACGCTCGCTCGAGAAGTTGGGAGTTGAGGTTTTTATCGGCAGGCGGGTGGAGAATATCGATGCCAACGGCGTATGGGTTAACGGCGAGCGCATTGCGGCGCGCACCGTGCTCTGGGCGGCGGGGGTGATGGCCTCTCCGGCTGCCGCCTGGCTCAAGTGCGAGGCGGACGGCGCCGGTCGCGTTAAAGTAGACGCGGACCTTGCCGTGCCGGGATTATCCGGTGTCTTTGCCATCGGCGACACGGCGCTCAGCGCGGGCTGGAATGGTCAGCCTGTGCCGGGACTTGCACCGGCGGCCAAGCAAGGTGGCTACTACGTGGCGCGCCGAATTTGTGCCACGATCGAAGGTCAAGCGCAGCCATCCCCGTTCAAATATCGGCATAGGGGAAGTCTTGCGACCATAGGCCGCAAGTCCGCAGTAGCCGACTTCGGATTCATCAAGCTTTGGGGTGCGCCGGCTTGGTGGTTATGGGGCATTGTGCATGTGGGATTTCTGGTCGGCCTGCGCAATCGTCTCTCCACCATGATGAATTGGTTTTGGGCCTATCTGACCTTTGGCGGCGGGATCAGACTCATTACCGGATCCGGTGCGGAATCCAAACCGAGCCTAGATTGTGCTCCTGCGGCTCGTGGCTAGAAATTAGGGAGTCCACTACGCATTCCCTCGATCAGCAAGGAAAGCGCCTACGCGGGGTAATCGCTATCCCGCCAATCCTTGGAAGGCTTTAGCGATTTCCATCCAGGTCTTGGTGGCCGCAAAGGGCACAGTCAGCACTTGCTGCGCCAGCACCACGACGCCACCAATCACATACACAGAATGGGGTTTGCCGCGGGTGCGCCAGTCGTGAACCATCGCGGCGATCAGCAGTAGGTCGGCCACCAACGCGGGAGGCAGCGACACAAAGGGCGGTGGGGGCCCCGGTGGCGGGCCGCCGGCGTCGCCGCCGGCGAGCAACGTGAGAAACACGCGCGCGATGGCGGGCGTCATCATTGCGGTCATCAAAAGCACCATCAGCCGCTTGTGGACCTGCGGCCGCCGGACGTTGACGATGGCCAGGGTGAATATGCCGACCATCAATGGCCATGCACACAGGGTTACAGCCGCGAAACGGCGTGCAGCGTCGCCGAACCCCAGCGCATCGGCGCGCTTCAGCACTACCATCTCACCCACCAAGATGGAAAAGGCCAGGACGCTGAACAGCGAAATGCCGGCCAAGCCCCAGGAGCGATGATCCATCGTGCGGCCCGTCGCCACGAGGGCCGTCTGGACAAAAAAGAAGCAGGTCCAGGCAAACATCAACATGCCGTGGATGTGAATAATGGGGGGAGCATGAAAGCTGCCCGCCGCCAGCGGCGCCCAGTAGGTCGGACTGAATCCGCCGAAAGCGATTAAGGCAAAGGCGCCTGCCATCCACAGGTAGAAATAGCGGCCCTCCGCTCGCAGGCCGGATTCCATGGTGATTGCATTCATTGTTATTCTCCGTAGGGGCGAAACCAAGTCGGAAATAATAGCAGTCACAAGGCGAATCAGGCGGCGGAAACGCTGCCGCACGCAGAAAACGACGGGCGTGTTAGTCTCACGATACAGCAATGAGGGAGAAGCACATGGGATCACTCAGCCCTTGGGGCTGCAGAATTGCCGCCGCTTTTGGGTGTGCGGCATTGTGTCTGGCCGGCAGCGCGGGAGCCGTGCCCGCTACCATCACCGTAGGCTCCCTCACACTGACTCTTTGCAATACGGACTACACCGGATATTGCGGTGCCATCGAGCGTGCGTTCGATCCCAGCGGCGTGGTGAAAGGGAAAATCACCGTCGGGTTCGAGTACTACCCGCGCACTGACCTCACCAGGCCGCGACTCGGCACGATTCTGCCGCAGGAAGGCGGCCCGGGCTATTCCTCGACAGGCACGCGCGATTATTACTTGAGTTTGTTCGACGCATTGCGCGATCGCCGCGATGTGCTCATCGTCGACAAACGCGGCACTGGCTTGTCGGATTCGGTTGATTGTCCGGATTTGCAGACGGGCTCGACCAATCTCGATGCGGTCGCGGCCTGCGCCGGCCAGCTTGGAAACAAGGCTTGGTTTTACGGCACGGCGTATGCGGTGAACGACATCGTCGCCGTCATGGACGCGCTCGATGTCGATGTCGCGGATTTCTACGGCGACAGCTATGGAACATTCGTCGGGCAAGTGCTCGCCGGACTGTACCCAGACCGGCTGCGCAGCATTATTTTAGACAGCGCCTATCCGGTACGCGCGCCGGATGCGTGGTTTGCAACTGACTGGGCCGCCGCATGGTCGGGTATCAACCTGAGTTGTGCCCGCTCGCCCGGCTGCAGCTCGCTCGGGGGCACCGCGACTTCGCGCATGCAACAAGTCGTCAATTATCTTCGCCTGCATCCGATCAAAGGCAACGCGCCGGACGGTAACGGCGACCCGCAGCCGACGACGCTTGACATAAGTGCACTCATATACCTCATCGATTCCGCGGGCTACGGCCCCCCCATCTATCGGGACCTGGACGCCGCCGCCCGAGCCTGGTTGGATTCGAAGGACTCATTGCCGCTGCTGCGGCTGGTGTCCGAGGTCAACACCGCCAGCGTGAGTGACCCGATCGATTACAGCTACGGGCTCGCCGAGGCGGTGACCTGCACGGACTATCCGATGCTGTATGACCTCACATCCTCCCGCGCGCAGCGCAACCGCCAGTTTGCCAACGCGCTGCAAGACGCGCGCATCCACCGGCCTGATTTGTTTGCGCCATTTACGCTCGACGAAGGCATCGATTCCCAGGTGTACATCACGCCGCTCGATTCCTGTCTGCCGTGGCCGGTGCCGCCGAAGAGCTTGAGTCCCGGCGCGCCCGGCGCACCGTTGCCGCCGAGTGCGCGCTTTGCGGCGGTGCCCACGTTGGTGCTGTCCGGCGATCTGGACTCCATCACTTCGGTGATCGACGCCAACGAGACCACCGCGCAGTTTCCGAATGCCGTTCACGTCGTGGTACCCAATCTGGGGCATGTGGTCGCGGACGGCGATTTCATCGGTTGCACGCTCGGCATCGTGCAGCGCTTCGTCAAGAGCCTGTCACCGGGAAATACCAATTGCGTGCAAAAGGTGCGGCCGATTCGCACCGTGCCAAAATTCGCGGCGAGGGCCGCTGACTTGAGCCCGCTCACTGCGCGTTCCGGCAACCAGGCTACCGAAACACAGCGCCGCATCGCCGCCGCCGGCCTCGAGGCCGTAGGCGACATCATCGCTCGGTACTACGTCACGTATAACTATGTCGGCAGCGGACTGCGCGGCGGTTCGTTCACCTATGCTGCGACGGATGTGGGCTATGACTTCGATCTGAAGGGAGTTCGCTTCACTCAGGATGTTGCGGTGTCGGGTACGGTGTCCTGGAATCAAACCAACAACATCATCACGGCGCAGGTGACTCTGAAGAGTGCTGGCCAGTCGGTGGGAACGCTGGCAATCCGCTGGAATGACGCGAACATCGATGCCGTCGCGTCGGTGAGCGGAGCCATCCAGGGAGCGGCGCTGAAGGCCGAGCGCATAGCACCCTGATGGAGCAACTACTCCCTGACGCCTCGCCCATATCCGACATGGCGCAGTGTGCCGGGCAACGCCTCGTAGGCGGCGGCGATCTCCGGTAGCACCGCGTAGTATTCGACGAATTCCGGCGGGAATCGGCAGGGTTTTCCTGTGTCGAGTTGCAAGCAGAAGAAATCGATCTCTGCGTCGAGCATGCGTTTGCCGTCGGCGACTCGCACGATCTCGAAGCGCCTGCTGCATCGTAAGCGGCCGTCGCTGGCGACTATCCACGTACCGATCAATAGCTCGTCGGCGACAACCGCGGCCTCGAGGTAGTCGACCCGTGTATGCCGGATGGCCATGCCGCGCCGCAGTGAAAGACAGCGTTCGAGCGGCATGCCCAGCTTTGCAGAATGCGCCCACGCAATTCGGTCCAACCATTGTAAATACACGGTGTTATTGACGTGAGCGTATTCGTCGATTTCGTGGTCGACGACTCGATGCACGGCGGTGAAGGCATGGGGCATGCGCAGGTTGGGCGCGGTCATCATGGTTGGCACCCGTGTATGATAGCGCGCCGCATGGCCAAAGATGCGGCCGGGATCAAGGGGTTGGGGACGGGCCGCCAGTTCTCTGCTAGCGTTGACGGCAATGACCGAAAACGCTCGCCAAGCTGCCATCTCCTGCCCGCATCGGCCGCCGTGTCCAGGCTGTCCACGCTTCGGCGAGCCGGGCATCGCCTCAAGCAAGCGCGCGGCGCTCGCACAGTTGGCCCAGATCCACGGCCTGCCCGAAGTTGCGGTAATCGGCGGCAAAACTGCCGGCTTTCGGCTGCGCGCGCGACTCGCCATCCGCGGAAGGCTAAGCTCACCGAAGATCGGGCTGTTCGAGCTCGGCACCCACCGCGTGGTTCACATCCCAAATTGCATCGTGCAGCATCCCCTAATCAACCGCGTCGCTTCGATCGTACGTCGGGCGCTGGTCGACGCGCGCGTCACCAGCTACTCGGACACAGCTCATTTAGGGCTTGCACGCTACCTGCAGGTGGTCGTGGAACGCAGCTCGCAAACCGCACAAGTAGTGTTGGTCGCCAATAGCACCGCCGTCGCGCCCTTGGCAGAGTGCCTAAATTTGATTCGCGAACGACTTGGACCGCAGTTGCACAGTCTGTGGTTCAATCCCAATCTCGAGCCCGCCAACGCCATCCTTGGTCCGGAATTTCAACACTGGTGCGGACCGTCGAGCGTAGTGGAGCACTTCGGCGGGGCAGCGGTGCACTATCCGCCGGGTGCGTTCGGGCAGAACAATCTCGACGTCGCGCAGCTCATCATCGAGCAGCTGCGCGGAGAAATTCCTCGAGGAGCACGGGTCACGGAGTTTTATGCCGGGGTCGGCGCCATCGGATTGTCGGTATTGGAACAGGTCGGTGCGATCAAAATGAACGAAATCAGCCCGCACTCGCTTCACGGACTCGAGCTTGCGCTGAGCGCGTTGGAACCCGCGGCTCGAGCCAAAATTAGCGTCGTGTCGGGCGCAGCGGGCGCAGCGCGGGAGTCCGCGGCCGGGTCACAGGTGGTGATCGCCGATCCACCGCGCAAGGGGCTGGATCCGGACCTTCGGGAGTATCTCAGTGAGCAACCGCCCGAGCGATTCGTTTACGTCAGCTGCGGGCTCGAGTCTTTCCTTGACGACACGGTGCACCTTACAGCGACGGGCAGGCTGCGCCTGACCGCGCTCACCGCCTTCAATCTCATGCCATACACCGAGCACATCGAGACCGTGGCGCGTTTCGAGCCTGCCTGAACAGAGGGCGCGTGCACTGCTAAGTTTACTCTAGGGCAAAAGGCTCGCGCCGCATAAGCGCCCAACGGCACCCAGGGTCGTTTGCGCGGCGTTCAAACCGAGGCGAAAGTCCGCGTCGCTGTAGGTGGCATATACATCGGAGGGCTGGTGCCACTGCGGATCCCAGCCGGCGCCGATCTCCCGCCCGCGCTCGTTCTCGCGCAGGCTGATGGCCGGCACACGATCCATGAATGGCGTGCTATCGGTGTTGGTCATGTGTGGTCCGACGGTTGCGGGGTAGTCGGTGGCATACGCTTCGTTCGCCGAATATAACGCCCATGCTAACTTCTGTGCGCCGTCCGCCGCCTTGGCGAGTTGCTGAAATTCGATGTTCATGTCCGCTTCAGGCCGCTGTTCCTTCGCCATGCTGCCATCGGGGCGCGGCATGCCGTGATCGAAAAGCATCATGTCGTGCTGGATCATGCCCAGCCATTTCGGCTCCGGATAGCGGCCCGATCCGGCAGGGTCTTCCTTGCCTTGAAGCGCCGCGCGTTGCGCCACGTAAGCATAGGCGCCGTTGAGGCCGGTCTCTTCATTGTTCCAGAGTGCGAAGCGAATTGACCGTTCGGTCTTGACGTCGGGCGCCGACAGGATGCGCGCCAACTCCATGACCAGCGCGGTGCCCGAGCCGTCATCATTGGCAGCCTCGCCCCATCCGTGACCGTCCATGTGGGCACCGATGACATACATTTCTTCCGGATGTGTGGAGCCTACCTTGGTGCAATACACCTCTTCGCGTACGCCGGCGGAGGTGGGTTGGGAATTGAGTGCGCGTAGTTTCTCGTTGGGTTGCAGCAGGGGGTCTTCGTTCACTCCGGTGTGGCCGCGCACCCCCCGATAACGAGCGCCACCCACCGACAGATCGGGATTGCGCGCAACCGGCGGCCCGCTGGGGCGCGATGCATCGCTCGGCGAATAGGTGTACTGGAGCCGCGAAACGTTCGAGCAACCATAGCTTTTGAGCTGGACCTCGATCCAATTCACGGCGTCGCGGTTTCGATCCGTTCCCTGGCGGCGGTCGCCGAAGCGCGTCAGTCCCTTGATGGTCGCCTTGTATTTCTCGACTTCAAGACGTCCGACCAGTACTTGCACAGGATCCGCCGGCTTGGCTTGCGTTTCGTCGGTAGCGCGGGCCAACGGCGTCGCCCGATTGGCTGCCGCCAAAATAATAATTGTCGCAAACGGCGTCCAATATCGGTTCACGAATACTCCAGGTTTGGCAGGTTGGCTACACCTAAGTATATCAAGCCAATGGTAAACATGAGTTACCCGCGACCTGAGGCCGAGCGCGCTTGAGATCCCCGGGTGGCGTCGATTTCGTCACCCGGGGGATTGTCGATCAAGGCGCAAATCAAAGGCTGTAATACATCTCCACTTCGATCGGGTGCGTGGTCATGCGCAGGCGCGTCACT
>JBDUBO010000095.1:0-14449 GCA_040004115.1 Gammaproteobacteria bacterium
GCGCCGCGCGTGGATCAACCGCCCCGCTCGGAGGCGGCGCAGCGGCCGGATCAACCGCCGCGCAATGAGCAGGCGGCGCGTGGCAACGAACCTCGGCCAGACGGCGGCGACCGCTCCGGCAATGAGCGCGGCGGCGAGCGTGGCGGGCGCAGTCGGCGCCGTCGCGGGCGCGGCAGAGGACGCGAGGGCGGCGAAAACCCTGCCAACGGGGGTGGCGGTGGCCAAAGCACAGGACCCGCAGGTCAAGGGCCCGGCCCGGGCGGCGAAGGCGCCGAGGGCGGCGGGTCGCGTGCGCCAATGCCGCATGAATCGGCGGCCCCGCCCCGAGACTCAGCACCGGCGCCACGCCCTGCAGATCCGCCGTCGGCGAGTAGCGGCACCGACAATAAATACGTGGTGTGGTCGTCGGCTCCGAGCGACGCGCCCCGCACCGGGCCCGACGAGCGGTAGCGCTCGCTAGGGGACTGTGGGCACACGGCGGCTCTCTCGCCGTAGCGCCCTCAATCGCAAGTCCAGGCCCAAGCTGACGCCGAGCAGCGCCGTGGCAAGCCCACGCAGCCCGGCGACGGCGATTGCGTTTGCCAGTGCCGTCACTGAATGCGGAGCAGGCTCGCCTGCGCGCACCCACAACAGCCAGGCCGCGCCCGACGCGATGCCGGCAAGCGCGTAGAGCAACACCCAGGCGTGGCGCTCATTTGGCGTTAACAAGCGCGCCGGCAGCTGCGAAGCTGTCAGGCCGGGCTGGGTCCGGCGACGGCGCAGACCATACCAGACGAACCCCAGTACAATGGCAAACCCGATCAATGAGCTGCCGTCCTGCATCAGCCTTACCCCGGGCACATAATGGCTGCCGATCTCGACAATCGGATCCTCGAGCCATGGAATCAGGCGCACACCGCGCGCACCCTCATGGGTAAATGCATCCCACCCCAGATGCGAGACCGCTCCCGCCAGCACCCCTAGGGCCGCCAATATCCAATGCAACGGGCTCGCAATGTCGGCAGGTGAGGAATAAGCACGCCAGCGCTCAGCGGCACCGTCGGGCAACGTTTCCATGACGGGAGTCTTGATCAGGTATTGGAAAATCCAATAGGTGAGCAAACCCACCGGCAGGCAAAAGCTCCCCAGCGCCGTCACGCTATGAGTCTCGACACGGTATACGCGCCAGGGTGAGAACAGCCCGAAATCCGGAACCATGGCGCCGATGACGACGGCAGACAACAACCGCCAGCGCGCCAGCAATCGCGCGAACGGCAGTACGACGGCGGGGTGGGACAAGGTGAATGGCATCAGCGGTTCCGGATTGTCATCTCGTCGTCATATTACAGATCTATAAACACCGGGTTGCGCCCTACTCTTTACTCAGGGATCCCAGCCATGTCCAATATCGATGCTATCAATCAAGTGCCGGGCATGATCCACACGCCCGCGGCATCGACGCTGATCCGTCAGAAACCCAATCCGTGGTTTAACGTCCTGGCCGGAGTGGTGGTCGTCGTCGGCATCATTTACACCGGCATTCACTTGGCGGCAGACCTTGCGGTGGTTCGCGACACTCGAGCGTATCCGTACATATTGCTCGGCATTGCGCTGTTGATCGCCCTGGGATTCGAGTTTGTCAACGGCTTCCACGATACCGCGAACGCGGTAGCGACCGTAATCTACACCAATTCCATGTCGCCGAATCTTGCCGTCGTGTGGTCCGGTTTCTTCAATTTTGCGGGTGTGCTGGTGTCGAGCGGCGCCGTGGCGTTCGGCATTGTCTCGCTGCTGCCGGTGGAGCTCATATTGCAGGTGGGCAGCGGCGCCGGCTTTGCCATGGTGTTTGCTCTGTTGATCGCAGCCATCCTGTGGAACTTGGGCACCTGGTATTTTGGGCTGCCGTCCTCGAGCTCGCACACCCTGATCGGCTCCATCATCGGAGTCGGGCTCATGAACCAGTTGATGGCGGTCAGTGCCTCCGGCACCAGCGGCGTCGATTGGTCGCAGGCGACCAAAATCGGCTACACCCTGCTGTTTTCACCCCTCATCGGCTTCAGCGCGGCGTTCCTGCTGCTCACCATCCTCAAGGCGACGGTGAAGATCCCGGCGCTCTACAAGGAGCCCGAGGGCAATAAGCCGCCGCCGCTGTGGATTCGTGGCTTGCTGATCCTCACCTGCAGCGGCGTCAGCTTCTTTCACGGCGGCAACGACGGCCAGAAAGGCATGGGCCTCATCATGCTGATCCTCATCGGCACGGTGCCGACCGCGTACGCGCTCAATCGCACCATGCACGAAGAAGACGTCACTCGGTTCGTCGCGGCGTCGACCGAGGCGCTAGCGGCCCTCTCGCATTACAGCGCCGGCGCGGCGCCCGCCGACGCGCATGCCGCCGTCATGGAGCTGGTGCGCGCACGCGCGGTAACTCCGCAGGGTGTGGCGGCGCTGTCCGCGCTCGCGGGCACGATCTCGAAGGAGGTGGATCAGTACCATTCACTGGACAAGGTTCCCGCCGGTTCCATGGTCAATATCCGCAACGACATGTACCTGGTCAGCGAAGGGCTGCGCTTCATGGGCAAGGCGAAGGCGCTGAAGGTGTCGGATTCGGACAAGCAGTCGCTTAACGCCTATAAGAAGCAGCTCGATCATTCCACCAAGTTCATCCCCACCTGGGTGAAGGTCGCCGTCGCCATCGCCTTGGGGTTGGGCACCATGATCGGTTGGAAGCGCATTGTCGTCACCGTCGGCGAAAGGATCGGCAAGACCCACCTGACCTACGCGCAGGGCGCCTCGGCGGAACTCGTCGCCATGGCCACTATCGGCGCTGCCGAGTTGTACGGACTTCCCGTCAGCACCACGCACGTGCTGTCCTCCGGCGTGGCCGGCACCATGGTTGCCAACCGCTCCGGCCTGCAGTGGTCCACCGTGCGCAACCTATTAATGGCCTGGGTGCTCACCCTGCCGGCCTCGATCATGCTCGCCGGCAGCCTGTACTGGCTGCTACGGCACTTTCTGTAGAGCGGCGATCAGCCCAAGGGACGCGGCGGCGGAGAGATCCAAGACAGTCTCGAAGCCGCCCGCGTCGCCGTAGTAAGGGTCGGGCACCTCCAAAAGCTCGAGCTGCGGCGCGTACTCCAGGAAAAGCTGCACGCGGGCGAGCGAATTCTTGGGTTGCAGGGCCTGAAGCTCGAGCAAGTTGCTGCGATCCATCGCCAATATGAATTCGAAGCGCGCAAAATCTGGCTCTATGACCTGGCGCGCGCGCAGCGAGCTCAAGTCGATGCCGCGGCGTAGCGCCGCGCGCTGGCTGCGTGGATCGGGCGGTTCGCCGATGTGATAATCCGCGGTTCCCGCGGAATCAACCTCCACCTGCAATTCGGGCGCACGCTGCACGAGCAGATGCCGCAGAACTCCCTCGGCCGTCGGGCTGCGGCAGATATTTGCCAAGCACACCAAAAGAATTCTGCGCACCGTTCTACCGCTAGCGCCGTGCGAGTGCGGGTGCGAGTGCGGGTGCGGCGATGAGCGTGGCGCGCACGCGCTCCAAGTCCTCCGGCGTGTCGACGCCGGCGGGCGGGGCCTCGGTCAGCGCCACCAAGTAAATCGGCATGCCATGCTCCAGCGCACGCAGTTGCTCTAGCTTCTCGGTCTCCTCCAGCGGCGTCGGCGGCCAAGTTGAGAATTGCAGCAGGCTGCGTACCCGGTACGCATAGATGCCGACGTGGCGCCACGCACCGGCGAAGCTCGATGGCCGGCCGGCGGCAACATGGTCGCGCGGCCAGGGTACGGGGGCGCGGCTGAAATAAAGCGCGGCGCCATCCGGCGCGCGCAGCGCCTTCACGCAAGCCGGATCGAGAAATTCTGCGAGCGACCCGACGGGCGCAACAGCCGACGCCATAGCGGTGTTCGGCCGGTGGCGCAGCGCCGCCGCCACTTCGCCGATCACGGCGGGAGGCATCATGGGCTCATCGCCCTGCAGGTTCACGATGATGTCGTCTGCCGCAAAATGCTTCGCGCGCACCACCTCGGCGATCCGATCTGTTCCGGAATTGTGCAGGGGCGAAGTCATCCAGCAGTCGGCGCCAAAGCCCCGCACCGCATCGGCGATACGGGTGTCGTCGGTGGCGATGGTCACGGATTCCGCCCCGCTGGCACGCGCACTCTGCCACGCCCATTGGATCAGAGGGCGATCGCCGAGGCCAAGCAACGGCTTGCCTGGCAAACGTGAAGCCGCAAAGCGCGCGGGTATGATGACGTGAAACATGTGTCGCGGTCGCTAGCGGTCGAGCAAGGGATCGTCGGCGTTGAGGCTGCGGGCGTCCTCGGGCAGCATCATCGGAATTCCGTCGCGCACAGCATAGGCCAGCCGATCCGGCAGGCACACGAGTTGCAGCGCATTGCCTGAGCCTAAGTTGCGCAGCGGCCCCTTGCAAATCGGGCACACCAACAGTTCGAGCAGTCGTTTGTCCATTACACCCTCACCTCATTACACCCTCATGTGCGCGCAACGTGCCTCGCCATGGCCTTGGTCACGATATCCAGCAGCATATTCGATTCGCCGCCATCAAAACTCGCGTTCACCGGAACATACCAGTGATGCGCCGCCGCGATCCCGTCGCATTTTACGGCATCCTTTTCGGTCATGAGCACGGGACGCTCATCGCCGAAGAAAATGTCGGCGGCGCGCAAATTCGCGTGGTCCGGCAGCGGATGACCGACGACTTCGATTCCGTGCGCGCGCAGCATATTGAAGAACCGATCAGGATTGCCGATGCCGGCGATGGCGTGTACCGAATGTCCGGCGAATTCATCCAACGACCTGGCGGCGCCGCCGACCAGGTTGAGAGCGTTCTTGGCCTCGAGCCGCATGCTGAAGGCGCCGTCCAGCAATGCACGCGGACCGTTAACCACGACCGCATCCGCCGCCGCCGATCGCGCCGGTGTCTCGCGCAACGGTCCGGCAGGCAGCAGCCAGCCATTGCCGAAACGCCGATCGCCGTCGACGACGACGATTTCGCAGTCGCGTGCCAGAGCATAGTGCTGCAGACCGTCATCGCTCACGACGACATCGCAACCGGCATTGACCAATATTTGTGCCGCCGCCGGGCGATTTCGGCCGATCGCCACCGGTGCGCCGGTACGGCGAGCCAATAGGATGGATTCATCGCCCACAACCTTGGGATCGTCGAATGAATCAATGAGCCGCACATTACCCGAGGAACCGCCGTAGCCGCGAGTGACCACGCCGGGATTGAAGCCAAGATCGAGCAGCCGTGCCACCAGCCAACATACCAGCGGAGTCTTGCCGGTTCCCCCAACGCTTAAGTTTCCGACCACCACCACCGGTGAGGACACGCGGATCGATTTGCGCAGGCGTTTGGCATAAAGATAGCGGCGTGACCCCGCCGCCGCGCCGTAGATCAGCGCCAACGGCAGCAGCCACCAAGGCGGAGCTGCGCGCTCGTACCAGATCCGATTGAGCCAAGATTGCAGCTGCATGGGTTACGGTTCCGTTACGGCGCCCGTTACGGCGCGTCTACGCGTTGACCAGCAGCCCATGCAGCGCTGCGTACAATCCACCGCGCGCCAGCAACTCCCGATGGGTGCCGCTCTCGACAATTCGCCCCTGGTCCATGACGATGATTCGATCCGCTCCCTCGACCGTGGACAGGCGGTGCGCGATGACCAGCGTGGTGCGGCCCTGCATCAGGATGCCGAGTTCCTGCTGTACGCGGCGCTCCGATTCGTTGTCCAGCGACGCGGTGGCTTCGTCCAGGATCAGTACCGGCGAATCCTTGAGCAGAGCCCGTGCGATGGAAATGCGTTGCCGCTGTCCGCCGGAGAGATTTTGCCCGCGGTCGGTCAGGGGGGTATCGAGCCCCTGCGGCTGCTGCGCGACGAATTCCATCACGTTGGCGGCGCGCGCCGCGGCCTCGACTTGCGCATCCGTCTTGTCTACGGCGTTGAAGGCGATGTTGTTGCGGATGGTGTCGTTGAACAGCACCACATCCTGGCTCACCAGGCTCACCTGGGAGCGCAAATCGTTGAGTCGGTACTCGCGAACATCGACTCCGTCCAGCAGCACCGATCCGGCCTGCGCATCGTAAAAACGCGGCACCAGGCCCACCAACGTGGTCTTGCCGCTGCCCGAGGGCCCGACGATGGCTACGGTTTCGCCGGGCCGCACCCGGAAACTCACCTGTCGCAGTACCTCGCCCTTCTCGCTCGAATAGGCAAAAGACACGTCGCGGAACTCGATGTCGCCGCGCGCGCGAGTGAGTGCCAGCATCCCGCCGCTGCCTTCCGTGGGTTGATCCAAAATCTCGAACACGCTTTGGCCGGCGGCGATGCCCTGCTGCAGCGGCCCGCTCATGTTCACCAAACTCCGCAATGGCGACGGAATGAGCATCAATGCGGTCAAGAAGCCGAAGAACTCATCGACCTGCATGTCGTGGGTAAATACCTGGCGGATTGCCACGTACAGCACGCTGCCCAGCGCGATCGAGGCGATGCACTGCACCACTGGATTGCTGATCGCCCGCGCGCGGATCAGCTTCATGTTCGAGGCGCGATTGTGCTCGTTGACCTGCTCGAATCGCTCGGTTTGATGATCCTCGGCGTTGAACAATTTGATCAGCCGATGCGCATCGATGGCTTCTTTCGCGACGCGGGTGATATCTCCCATCGAATTCTGGATGCGCTCGCTGTAGCGCCGGAAGCTACGGTTGGCGATTTGCATCAGCCCGGCGATGACGGGCGCGGCGATGATGCAAAACACCGCCAGACGCCAATTCATATAGAACAGCGTGCCCAGGAGCACCAGGATGGTAAGGCTGTCGCTGATCAGGGAAATCGCCGCGCTGGTGGCCGCCGCTGCCACCAATTCGATGTTGTTGGTCAACTTCGACAGCAGGTGCCCGGACTGCTGCCGGTCGAGATAGACAGTGGGCAGCCGCAGATAATGCGAGAACACATCGTGCCTCAAGCCCTTGATGACCTGTCGACCCACCCAGCTGGGATAATAACTCTGCACGTAGTCGCCGATGCCGCGCAGAGTGAACAGCACCACGACGCCGACGGGCACCTGCCATAGCACGGCCGGGTTTTTCACCACAAAGGCGCCATGCAGGAATTTTTGCACCAAGTACGCGAGCGAGGCGTTGGACACTGCGAACAGAATCGCGCCCAGCACGCCGATCATAAATACGCCGAGGTAGGGTTTGGCGTACTTGAGCAGCCGCCGGTAGATCGACCAGGAATCGCCGGCAGGCTTCGCGCCCGCAGCGGCCGCTGCGCTCAAGGCGGCGCTTCCTCGTGAACGGTTGCGATGTTCAACTGCGCGAATCCCAGCCTGCCGGCAACGTCCATTGCCGTCACCACGGCCTGGTGCGTGCTGCGCGCGTCGGCCCGGATCGTGATGGGTCCGCGATCCGCGCCGGCTTCTTTCAGCAGCGCAGCCCGCAAGGTGTCGGGGTTAGTGTTGATCAAGCTGCGCTCATTCACCCGGTAGCCGCCCTCCGCGGTCACCGTGATCACCAGCAGGTCATGCGAGCCGCGCGGCAACGGAGCCTCACTGGCCTGCGGCAGCTGCACTCTGACCCGACCCTCCTGATTAAAAGTGGTGGACACCATGAAAAAGACGAGCAGCACCAGCAAGACGTCGATCAACGAAATCAAATTGATTTCCGGGTCGTCCCGTTGGCGCTGGCGCAGGTTCATGCTGAAGCGGCCGAGAGCATTGTGCTGCGCTCGTCCAACGCATCGACCAGCTTCATGGCTTCCTTCTCCATGCTTACCACCAGACGTTCGACCTTGCCGCGCAGAAAGCGATAGGCGATGAGCGAGGGTATGGCAACCGTCAATCCGGCCGCCGTCGTAATCAGCGCCTCTCCGATCCCTCCCGACAGTATCCGGGGATCCCCGATGCCGTTGGCCGTGATGGCGTTGAAGGCGTGAATGATGCCGGCGACGGTGCCCAGCAAACCCAACAGCGGCGCCACGGCCGCGATCGTGCCCAGTGTGTTCAGGAAGCGCTCCAATTCGTGCACCACGTGCCGCCCGCCGTCCTCCAAACGCTCTACCATCAGGGCGCGCGGCTTGTTGCGGTTGGCGAGGCCGATGGCCAGCAATTTTCCCAGTGGGGAATTTTGCTCCAATGCGGCAACTAGCTCATCGCTGAGCCGATCGGCCTCGATCCAGTTCCAGACTTTTTGCGACAGGTCTCTCGGTATCACCCGGCTGCTTTGCAAAGTCCAAAGGCGCTCCAATATGATGGCCACCGCGGCAATGGAACATAAAATGATCGGCCACATGAAGCCGCCGCCTGCGCGGATGATCTCCCACATTGCGTCCTCTTTCGTCGACTATAAATCTGCGGGCATGATACTTGAGCGACGACAGTTGAGATACGGCCATCGTCCGGCGGGTAACCCGTTGATTTGCGGGGCGCACCGGGTCCGTTGTCGCTGATGTGCGAAAATCGGGCACCATGCAACGCTGGCTGAAACGCATCACACCGGACCGCCATTCGCTGGAGAAACTCTGGTGTTTGAAGCCGTTCAAGGCCATGGTTCTGGACCGCGGCTGCTGGACCTTCAACCGCCACAGCGTGACCCGCGCGTTCGCCCTGGGGCTGTTCATAGCCTTCATTCCCCCCACGCCGCTGCCGGTGCATCTTGTGACCTGCGTAATACTCGGCATGTTGTTTAGGCTCAATCTTCCGGTGTTGGTCGCCACGGTCTTTGTCAGCAACCCCTTCACCTGGCTGCCCCAGGTGGCCGGTTCCATCTGGGTAGGCGCCAGGCTCATGGGCATGGACCTGATGCCCGTCCTACAGGCCCTGAATTCGCGCACCCTGTGGACCCAAGTCCACCAGTTGTGGGCCCCGCTGCTGCTCGGCGCGCTGGTGCTGGGGTTGGCTGCGGCGGGTGCCGGCTTCGTGCTGGTGCAGCTGGCCTGGCGTGCCCATGTGATTTTCCATCTGCGGCGCCGGCGTGCCAGATCAGTGTCGCGCAGCTCCCCGCTCGACTAGCATTCCGTCGGTCAAAACCAGCACCCGGTCGAGCTGCGAGGCCAGTCGTTCATCATGGGTCACGATGACGAGGCTGGTACCGAGCTCGCGATTAAGCTCCAGCATCAACTCGAACACCTGTGCGGCATTCGTACCGTCCAAGTTGCCCGTCGGTTCGTCGGCGAGCACCAGTTTCGGTTGCGTCACGAGCGCTCGCGCCACAGCCGCGCGCTGCCGCTCGCCGCCCGACAACTGCGCGGGACGATGCGTAAGCCGTGCGCCGAGCCCGACACGCGCCAGCAGAGCGCCGGCGCGTTCCTTGGCTGCACGTGGATTCATGCGGCGCACCAGCAGCGGCATGGCGACATTCTCCAGCGCCGTGAATTCCGGCAGCAGATGATGGAATTGATAGACGAAACCCACCGCGTGATTGCGCAAATGGCCGCGCTCCGTATCGTTAAGGCGGTTCATCGCCGAGCCGTCGATTTCCACCGTGCCGCTGCTCGGCAGATCCAGGCCCCCAAGCAGCTGCAGCAGCGTAGTCTTCCCGGATCCCGAGGCGCCGACGATGGCGATGCGCTCACCGGCGCGCACGCTGATCGACGCCGCCCGCAACACCTGGATCTTCACATCGCCTTGCACGAAGTCCTTGGCAAGATCCCTGCCCAACAGCACCACTGCATTTGAATTCGGCATCATCGTTTCCATCCTAGTCGTTTCGCAGCGATTCTGCGGGCAGCAGGCGCGCCGCGCGCGCCGCGGGATACAGCGTAGAGAGGCAGGCGAGCACGAAGGCGAAGCCGCAAATGCGCACCACGTCGCTGACGCGCACGCGGGCCGGCAGGTCGCTCATGAAGTACACGCGAGCGTCCAGGAATTTGAAGCCGACGATGCCCTCGAGCCCGTGCACCAGCTGCTGCAGGTTCACGGCGACGGCGACGCCGAGCAGCACGCCGGCGCCTATGCCGAGCAGCCCGATCAGGCTGCCTTGCACCACGAAAATGGACAATATGCTGCGCGGCGACGCGCCGAAGGTGCGCAGGATGGCGATGTCGCGGCGCTTGTCCTTCACCACCATGACCATGGTCGAGACTATGTTGAATGCGGCAACTGCCACCATCAGCGACAAAATGAAGAACAGTATTCGTTTGGTTATCGCGATTGAGCGGAAGAAGTTCGCGTGCTCCTTGGTCCAATCCTGGGTTTCCAAGTTGTCGCCGCCGATGGCCAGGGCGGCGGCGCGCACCACCCGCGGCGCAGCGTACATGTTGGCAAGGCGCAGGCGAATGCCCGTGACATCCTCGCCCATGCGCAACAGTCTGGCGGCGTCCTGCATCGCTACAATCGCGATACGCCGGTCGTACTCATACATGCCGATGGACAATATCCCAGTCACCTCGAAGGCGCGCATTCGCGGCACGACCCCGACCGGCGTCACATCTCCCAGTGCCACCAACAGAACCACGCGATCGCCGACTTTTGCGCCCAGTTCTTCGGCCAGCGCCTGGCCCAATATGACGCGATACTTGCCGTCGCCGAGATCGCTCATTCGCCCGCTCAACAAATGCGGCTGCAGATCGACGACCTGCCGTTCCGACTCCGGCAATACGCCGCGCACCAGCACGCCCGAGGAGCGATCGCCGTGAATCAGCATGCCCTGCTCCTCGATGTACGGCGCGACCCCCAGGATGCCGGGGAAGTGCTCAAGCTTCGCCACGTCGGGGCGCCACTTTGCAATCCGCCCGTCGAGCGTGGATATGGTTGCGTGTGCGGTCAGGCTCAGGATGCGTGTTCGCAGCACATCTTCAAAGCCGTTCATCACCGACAGCACCACGATCAGCACGGCGACCCCCAGGCTCAAGCCGAAAATCGCGATGCCGGCGATCAGCGAAACCGAGCCGCGCTTCGGCGATGCGCGCAGATACCGCAACCCCACGAATCCCTCGTACCAGGAGCGCATCATTCGTAACGCAGCGCTTCGGCTGGATGGGTCCGCGCCGCTTGCAGAGCCGGATACACGGTGGCGACCAGCGTCAGAATCAGCGCTGCCATCCCGATCCTGACGACGTCGCCGGCGTGCACTTCGCTCGGCAGTCCCGATATGTAGTACACGTCGGGATCCATGATGTGAAAGCCGAGGTGCTGTTCGAGGAACGGAACGATGACATCCACGTTGAGCCCGATGGCGAGGCCGAGCGCCACGCCGAGGGCAGAGCCGATCCAGCCGATGAGCACGCCCTGCGTCATGAACACCGCAACCACCCCGCGCGGACTCAAGCCCAGGGTGCGCAAGATCGCAATGTCGGTGCGCTTGTCGTTTACCACCATGATCAGTGTCGCCACGATGTTGAACACGGCAACCGCGACGATCAGCAGCAGGATCAATCCCATCATGGTCTTTTCGATGCGTATGGCGCGAAAGTACGCCTCATTCTCCTGGGTCCAGTCGCGCACCTGTAGTCCGGGCGCGAGCCGCGCGGCGGCCGCCCGCGCCAGCTCCGGCGCCTTGAGTACATCGGAGAATTTCAGACGAATTCCGCCGGGACCGGCCAGGCCGCGGAAGGCCTCGGCATCGTCGAGATTCACCAGCGCCAATACGCTGTCGTGCTCCTGCAGACCGACTTCGAAAATACCCGCCACTTGAAAGTCCCGCAGCCGCGGCACGATGGCATCACTTCGGCCGGCGGCGGATGCGGCGTTGCCGGGAATCATGACGGTCACCGAATCACCCACCCCCACCTGCAGCTGGTAGGCCAGCATGCGGCCCAGGATGATCCGATTCGATCCGGGCGTAAGGTCCGAGAGCTTGCCTTCGCGCATGGCATCCCCGACGGAGGACACTTCGGGTTCGAGCTCAGGGTCGATGCCGCGCACAATGGCGCCGCTCATGGCCGGCTGGCGGCTCAGCATGGCGTCGGTGTCGAGGAAGGGCGCCGCGCCCACCAGCCCCGTCGCGCCTTTGAGCTGCTGGATGCGGGTCCGCCAGTCTGCGATGGGCACTCCAGGAGCGGTCAAGGTCGCGTGCGCGGTCAGGCTCAGCAGTCGGGTGCGCAGCTCGGATTCCAGGCCGTTCATGACCGACAGCACCGTGATCAGGGCGGCCACGCCCAGGGCAACCCCTAATAGAGATACCCAGGTGATGAAGGACACGAAAAAGCTGTGCTCGCGGCCCAGCGAATAGCGCAGGCCCACGAAAATCGGTACGGGCTGGAACATGCGCGGCGATTAAACCACAATTCACAATGTAATCAGAATGTTAATTGAGTCAAGTATTGGCCTCCGACGGCGGTGTTATAGTTGGGGGCGCAAGGGTTTCTCGAGGAAAGGGGTAAACAAATGAGGTACGCCATGAGGTATCGAAGCCTACTGCTCGCGGCAGTGTTCGCAAGCGGCCTCGCGGGGGCCGAGACCGTCGAGGTCGACAGCGGCATCGCCGTCAAACAGTCGGATGTAGCCACACCGACGCGCGGCATGTCCATGGACCAGGTCGCCAGCAAATTCGGAGCTCCGGTGACCAAGATACCGGCCGTCGGACGACCGCCGATTTCGCGCTGGGAATATCCAGGCTTCATCGTGTATTTCGAATCCACTCATGTGATACACAGCGTGGTCGCGAACTCCTAAGGCAAATCGCGTAAGATCCCACTCAAGATCCGTCAGGGTCTTTGATTCACGCCCACCGCGACTGGTTCGCGGCGGGCGTTTATTCGTTTTGATTTTATAAATGCCGATGACCTTACTGAATCCCACCCTCCCCTCGAGCGCAGCGCCCGTCGTCAAATGGGGCAAGCTCTATGGAGCAGCGGCGGCGCTCGCCATTGCCGAGGCGGCCGCGCAGGCCAAGGGCCCTCTCATCGTCATCGCGCAGAACACCCGCGACGCGGAAGCGCTGAGTGATGAGATCCACTTTTTTGCCGGTGCCTTACTGAATGCGCGGGTCTTTCCCGATTTGGAGACGCTGCCCTATGACAGCTTTTCCGCGCACCCCGATATCACGTCGGCCCGGCTCGCCACCTTGGCGGATCTGCCGCGTGCCCGCCAAGGTGTCTGGCTGGTTGCCATCGATACGCTGCTGCAGCGGCTCGCGCCGCGCAGCTATGTGGAGGCTTACTCACTAAAATTGCACGTCGGCGAGACCCTGGATCTGGATGCGCTGCGTGCCCGGCTGGCACTTGCCGGATATGCCGCCGTCACCCAAGTGGTCGCGCACGGCGAATTCGCGGTGCGCGGCTCGCTGATCGATGTCTTTCCGATGGGTTCGGACACCCCGTTTCGTATCGATATGCTGGACCGCGATGTCGACAGCATTCGGCGCTTCGATCCGGACACGCAGCGCTCCCTGGACAAGCTGGACCGCATCCAGCTGCTGCCGGCGCGCGAGACGCCGCTCAATCCCGAGGCGGTGCGCGAATTCCGCCGCCGCTACCGCCTGCGCTTCACCGGCGACCTGTCGGAGCAGGCCATCTACCGTGATGTGAGTCAGGGTATTGCGCCCGGCGGCATCGAGTTCTTTTTGCCTCTGTTCTTCGATCGTACATCTCATCTGTTCGAATACTTGCCGCCGGATAGCGTCCTCGTGGACGTGAACGATGCGGTCTCGACCGCGGAGCAGCGTTGGAATGGCATCGCCGAACGCCATGAACAATTGCGGCACGATCGGCATCGGCCGATCTTGGACCCAGCGGAGGTGTATTTGACGCCGGCGGAATTCGCGGCCTCCTGTGGAGAATGGCCGCAGATTCAGCTGCATGGCTTCGAATGGCCGCCGGAAACTAAAGGACCCGTGCAGAATTTCCGCAGCGTCGCTCCGGCGGTAGTGCGCATCGACCCGCGCGCCGAGCAACCGGTGGCGGAGCTGGCGGCGTACATCGACTCGAGTCCGTCGCGATTGCTGCTTGCGGCGGAATCCGCCGGCCGCCGCGAACTGTTGCTCGATCTGCTGCGCGGCCGCAACATTCAGGCGAAGATCTTCGACACTTTCGCGAGCTTCGTCGCCAGCCCGCAAACCCTGGGAATCACGGTATCGGCCGCAGTCTCGGGACTCAGGCTCGAGACCCCGCCGCTGGAAATCCTCACCGAGGCGCAGCTGTTCGGCGATCGTGCACGGCAGGAGCGCCGCCGTCGGCGCGCGGAACGCGACCCGGCGAAGATCCTCAAGGAATTGACCGATCTGCGCATCGGCGCGCCGGTGGTGCACGAATCCTATGGAGTCGGCCGCTACGTCGGGCTGCAAACCATGGACGTGGCCGGGTACACCGGCGAATTTCTGGTCCTCGACTATGCGGACGGCGACAAGCTCTATGTCCCCGTGCAGGCGCTGCACCTGGTATCGCGCTACACCGGCGCGCCGGCCGAGACCGCGCCGCTTCACAAGCTGGGCGGCGAGCAATGGAAAAAGGCGCGGCGCAAGGCCGCGCAACGCATCCGCGATGTCGCCGCGGAGCTCCTCGATTTGTATTC
>JBDUBO010000096.1:0-14437 GCA_040004115.1 Gammaproteobacteria bacterium
ACCGCTCGCCAAGGTGGCGGCACGGGTGATGACGGGCAGAACTCTCGGCTCGCAGGACTGCACCACCGAGCGCATACCGCCTTACTTTTCAGTGAAGGAGGCGGTCTTTCCGTTCAACAAGTTTCCCGAAGCGGACCCGATTCTCGGGCCCGAAATGAAATCCACCGGGGAAGTGATGGGCACCGGACATACCTTCGGCGAGGCGTACGCCAAGGCGCAGGCGGCTTCCGGGGTGGTTCTGCCCACCCATGGCCTGTGCTTCATCAGCGTGCGCGACCGCGACAAGCCAGGCGCGGTAGTCCTGGCGCAGATGCTGATTGCGCGCGGCTTTGAAATTGCCGCCACCGGCGGCACGGCCCTGGTGCTCGAGGAGGCGGGGGTGACCTGCCGGCGCGTCAACAAGGTTCGGGAGGGTCGCCCGCACGTCGTCGATATGATAAAAAACGACGAGGTGGCGTTGATCGTCAATACTACGGAAGGCAAGCAGGCGGTGCGCGAGTCGCGTTCGATTCGCCGCGAGGCGGTGGCGAGGAAAGTGACCTACTACACCACGGTGGCCGCCGCGCGCGCGACTTGCGATGCGCTGGATCATCTGGGCGATATTGAAGTGAATCGGCTGCAGGACTTGCATAAGGAAATGTCGGCGTGAAGCGAACTCCCATGACTCTGCGCGGCGCCGAACGGCTGCGGGTGGAATTAAAGCAGCTGAAGAGCGAGGCTCGGCCGAACGTCATCAAGGCGATCGCAGAGGCCCGTGCGCACGGCGATTTGAGCGAGAACGCCGAATACCATGCCGCGCGCGAGCAGCAGAGCTTTATCGAGGGCCGCATCAACGACATCGAGAATCGCCTCTCGAACTCCGAGATCATCGATGTCACCCGCCTAAACGCCACCGGCCGGGTGGTATTCGGCTCGACCATAGAGCTCGAGGATCAGGACGGTGGCAATAAAGTCGTGTATCAGCTCGTCGGCGACGATGAGGCCAATATCAAGCAAGGCCTGCTGTCGGTGAACTCACCCATCGCCCGCGCCCTGATAGCCAAGTCCGAAGGCGACGTCGTCGATGTCACGACTCCCGGGGGTACCCGTAGCTACGAAATCGTTTCCGTGAAGTACCTGTGAGGCGTTCTTAGCCGGCGTGCTCATGTAGATCATGGTGCGCAAAACTTGTCGGGTGTTGTTCGTGCTATGGGCCGGCAGTCTGTGGTCGCTGGCGGCCTGGGTGGCACCGACTCTGTTCTATGCGCAAAGCGATCGCCACCTTGCGGGCGTGCTGGCCGCCAGGCTGTTCAGCATCGAGACCTACGCGGGGATTGGCGTCGCAGCGCTCGCGCTGCTGCTGCCGGACAGGGCAAAATTCCTGTGGGGTTACGTGGCGGCGGCGCTTCTCGTCGTCAATGAGTGGTTATTGAAGCCGGTCATGACGCTCGCGCACGCGCGCGGCAGCGTGGCGGCTTTAAGTTTCGGGGCCTGGCATGGGGTGTCGGCCATTGTCTACCTCGCCGCCTGCCTTGCCTTGCTCGTGCTCGTCTGGAGAGAGTAGGCGCGCATGCCGGAATTACCTTGCGGTATAGAGGGCCTGGGATGAACAGATTATCGAGTTACTCGCGCTTGACCCTGTGTGTGGTGAGCGGTGCGTTGCTGGTGATGTCGGCCCTGGGCGCCTGGGCTGCTGGCGACGCGGCCGATGCTGCCATGGCGAAAATCCGGCCCGAAGCCATTCGCGCCGATATGCGTTTTCTTGCCGATGACTTGCTTGAAGGCCGCGGCACGGGCGCGCGCGGCTACGACATCGCTGCAGCATTCGTCGCGACTCGCTTCGAAGGCATGGGCCTCGCGCCCGCGGGCGAGCAGGGGGGGTATTTTCAGACCGTGCCGCTGCGCTCGCTGCGGGTGGATTCGTCCAAGTCCTCGTTCACCCTCCTGCACGGCGGCAAGGGGCGCAGCCTGCGATTACGCCAAGATGCGCTATTGGGCGGCAATCCCGGAGTCGCCGACAGTTCCGTGGCAGCGCCGGTGGTGTTCGTCGGTTACGGAGTGAGCGCTCCGGAAAAGGGCTATGACGATTACCAGCGGGTGGATGTAAAGGGCAAGATCGTCGCCTATCTGTTCGGTGCACCCAATTTTGATTCATCGCTGAAGGCGCACTACACCTCGTCGCTGGAGAAGCGCCGCAACGCCGCCGCGCACGGTGCCGCCGGCCTCATCTTGATCAATGATCCGGTACTGGAGAAGCTGTATTCCTTCGCCCATCGGGTGCGGGACCTCGCCATCCCGGGATATTCCTGGCTCGACCCGCAAGGCCAACCGGCACATTACTTCCCTCAGTTGAAGGCCACGGCCTCCTTGAGCCTGGAGGAGACGGCGCGCTTCTTCGAGGGCAGCGGTCATACGGCCGATGAGGTGTTCGCTGCGGCGAAAGCCGGGAAGTTGCGCTCCTTTGCGCTGCCCCTCATCGCCAAGCTCGAGACGATCACCGAGTGGAAGGATTTGCACAGCGTGAACGTGGCGGCGAAGCTCGAGGGCAGCGATCCTGCCTTGAAGACCGAACACGTGGTGTACACCGCGCACCTGGATCACCTCGGGATCAGCACGCCGGTGAACGGCGATTCGATTTACAACGGCGCGCTGGACAATGCCTCGGGTACGGCCGAGATGCTGCAGATTGCGAGCGCCTTCAGCAGCATGCAGCCGCGCCCGCGGCGCTCCATCGTGTTCGTCGCCGTGGCGGGCGAGGAGGCCGGCCTCTTGGGCTCGGACTATTTCGCAACTTATCCCACGCTGGCGCAGAGTTCCATCGTGGCGAACGTGAACACCGATGAGGTGCAGATGCTCTGGCCGCTGCGCGACGTCGTCGCCTTTGGTGCGGAACATTCTTCGCTCAATTCGGTGGTGGAGCGCGCCGCGCAACGCCTGCATCTGGTGCAAAGCCCGGATCCCATGCCGGAGGAAGTGGCCTTCGTGCGCAGCGATCAATACTCATTCGTGCGCCAGGGCATTCCGGCCATGATGGTATCGCCGGGATTCAAGTCCGAAGACGCGGGCATAGTGCCCGCAAAGATATTTGAGCAGTGGGTTCAAACGCGCTACCACCAGCCTCAGGACGACATGCAGCAGCCCGGCCTGGATTTTGAATCGGCCGCGATTTTCGGAAGATTCGCCTTGCTGTGCGGCTATGAAATTGCCCAGGACACCGCCCGACCGACGTGGAATTCGGGGGATTTCTTCGGCGCGCATTACGCCAAGAAGTAGCGGCGCGCGGCTGCAGTGGCGGCCGTATATTCGCGTTTGTCAGTCCGGAATCACGATTTTGGGGAGGCTGGCGCGGCGGCGGTAGAACACCCCGACATTGCCCACCCGCTGCACGATCTCCGCGCCGGTGCGGCCACAGAGCGCTGTGAGGGCCTGGTTGCGGGCATCGCGTTCGCCCACCCGGGCGCTCACCTTGACCAGCTCGTGATCGGTCAGGGCGCGGTCCAGTTCGGCCACCACCCCGTCGGTGAGCCCCGCATTGCCCAGCATGACGATGGGGCTCAAGGGATGCGCCAGGCGGCGCAAATGCTTCTTTTGTTTCTCTGAGAGTGCCATCGCGCGATTATAGTCGTAACCCTCCATGCCCAAACGCTCAAAAAGCAGTGCCCGCTGGCTCGCCGAACACGCCAGCGACGAATTCGTCAAGCGCGCGCAAAAGGAAGGCTGGCGCTCGCGCGCCGTCTTCAAGCTGGCGCAGATCCAGGAAAGCGAGCGCTTGCTGCGGCCGGGGATTCGCTGCGTCGACTTGGGCGCCGCGCCCGGCGGCTGGAGCCAGTACGCCGCGCGCATCATCGGCGGCGCGAGCCGCATCGTCGCGACCGACATTTTGGCCATGGACGCCATCCCCGGCGTCGATTTCGTTCAAGGGGATTTCCGCGAGCCGGAGATCCTGGAGCAGGTTCTGCAACGCGTCGGCGCCGACAAAGTCGACCTTGTTTTGTCCGATATGGCCCCCAACATGGCTGGAATAGACGCGGTAGACCAGCCCCGCTCCATGTATTTGGCGGAGCTCGCGCTGGAGTTCGCGGATCGCGTTTTGGCACCCGGGGGTGATTTGCTGATGAAATTATTTCAAGGGGCCGGATTCGATCAGATCCTTCGAGACGCTCGTGGCCGGTACGGGCGGGTAGTGATGAAAAAGCCGAAGGCATCACGAACCCGCAGCCCTGAGATCTATCTGTTGGCGCGGCAGTTTGGGATGGTGTAAGTTCGGTGCAACGCCCCCATGTCTTCATTGTCGTAAGGTATTACGGCTGTAGGTGAAACTTGAACGATTTGACGAAACAAATTCTGCTCTGGGTCGCATTAGCCGTGATCTTACTGGCGATTTTCAGCCAATTCGGCATGCGCACCGGTCAGCCCGCCACCATCGATTATTCCCAGTTCCTCTCCGAAGTGAAGAGCAACAATGTCGATTCGGTCACGCTCAAGGGCGAGATCATCGAGGGCAAGCGGCGCTCAACCGGCGAGTCGTTCGTGACCTACAACCCGGAGACCAGCAATACGGCGTTGATCGGGCTGATGAACAGTCAGAACGTCAAATTCCGCGGCGAACCGCCGAAGCAGCAGTCGGTATTTCTGCAATTACTGATCTCCGCCTTCCCGATATTGATTCTCATTGGCTTTTGGGCCTATTTCATGCGCCAGATGCAGGGCGCGTCCGGCGGGCGGGGCGCCATGTCCTTCGGCAAGAGCCGTGCCCGACTTTTGGGCGAGGACCAGGTCAATATTACCTTCGCCGATGTCGCGGGGGTCGAAGAAGCCAAGCAAGAAGTGGTGGAAATCGTCGATTTCTTGAAGGATCCCGGCAAGTTCCAGAAGCTTGGCGGCAAGATCCCCAAGGGTGTGCTCATGGTCGGCTCCCCCGGAACCGGCAAGACATTGTTGGCGCGCGCCATTGCCGGCGAAGCCAAGGTGCCGTTCTTCACAATTTCCGGCTCGGACTTCGTGGAGATGTTCGTGGGCGTGGGCGCATCCCGCGTGCGCGACATGTTCGAGCAGGCCAAGAAGCATGCTCCCTGCATTATCTTCATCGATGAAATCGATGCCGTCGGCCGGCATCGCGGCGCCGGTCTCGGCGGCGGCCACGACGAGCGTGAGCAGACCCTGAATCAATTGCTGGTCGAAATGGATGGCTTCGAGGGCAATGAAGGCATCATCGTCATCGCGGCCACCAACCGACCCGATGTGCTGGATCCGGCGCTGCTGCGTCCCGGCCGCTTCGATCGCCAGGTAGTGGTCCCGCTGCCCGACGTTCGCGGCCGTGAGCAAATTCTCAAAGTGCATATGCGCAAGGTGCCCTTGAGCGACAACGTCAAGCCGTCCGTCATCGCGCGCGGCACGCCGGGGTTCTCGGGCGCCGATCTTGCGAACCTGGTGAACGAGGCGGCCCTGTTTGCCGCCCGCGGCAACAAGCGCTCGGTCAGCATGGAAGAATTCGAGCGCGCCAAGGACAAGATCATGATGGGCGCTGAGCGCCGATCCCTGGTCATGACCGAGGAAGAGAAGCGCAACACCGCGTATCACGAGTCCGGGCACGCTATCGTGGGCTTGAGCGTTCCCGAACATGACCCGGTGTACAAAGTGACCATCATCCCGCGCGGGCGCGCCTTGGGTGTCACGATGTTCCTGCCGGAAGCCGATCGCTACAGCACCAGCAAGCGTCAGCTGGAGAGCCGCATCGCGACCTTGTTCGGCGGCCGAGTTGCCGAGGAATTGGTGTTCGGTGCGGATGCGGTGACCACCGGAGCGTCCAACGACATCGAGCGCGCCACCGAATTGGCCCGCAACATGGTGACCCGCTGGGGCTTGTCGGACCGTTTGGGTCCGCAGACTTACAGCGAGGAATCGGGCGAAGTGTTCCTGGGGCGCAGCGTCACGCAGCACAAGCAGGTGTCGGATGTGACCGCGCACGTCATCGACGAAGAAGTGCGCCGGGTTATCGACAGCAATTACCAGCGCGCCTATAAGATCCTGCAAACCAACATGGACAAGCTGCAGGCCATGTCGGAAGCATTGATCAAGTACGAGACCATCGACGAGGAACAGATCAAAGACATCATGGAGGGCCGGGTGCCGCGGCCGCCGCGCGATTGGGACGATACGCCCACGCCGACTCCACGCGGTCCGACGACGGAGAAGCCGGCTGCGCCATTGGTGAATCCGGCGGGTCAGCACTAGCCGTAGCTTCTAAATCCATTGCGCGGCGCAGTCTCTGCTGCCGCAAGCTCGGGGTGGTCATCCAGGGCTACCCGCTGATTTATACCCATGAAATGGCGTTGTCGACACAAAGTCATCGATCTTACTCGCCCGGTGGTCATGGGGATCTTGAATGTGACCCCGGACTCCTTCTCGGACGGCGACCGCTATTCGAATGTTGCGGCGGCGCTCAAGCGCGCCCGGCAAATGGAGGAGGAGGGCGCGGTGATAATCGATGTCGGCGGGGAGTCGACCCGACCCGGCGCCGAGGGCGTGGATGAGTCGGTGGAGATTGCGCGGGTGGTACCAGTCATCCAGGGTATCGCGGCGGCTTCCGAAATCGCCATATCCATCGACACCAGCAAACCCAAGGTGATGGCGGCGGCAGTGGCGGCGGGGGCTTGCATCGTCAACGACGTGCGGGCGCTGCGCACGCCGGTGGCGCGCTCATGGGCTGCGGTGTCCGAAGTGGGCGTATGCCTGATGCACATGCAGGGTGAGCCGGGTACGATGCAGCGCGATCCGCATTACGGCGATGTGGTGCGCGAGGTGTGCGAGTTTTTGATACGCGAGCGGGAGGCCTGCATCCAGGCCGGCATCGCCCGCGAGGCGATCGCCCTCGATCCGGGCCTTGGCTTCGGCAAAACCCTGGCGCACAACCTAACGCTACTAAAGGAACTAGCGCGAATCGCGGCGCTAGGGGCGCCTTTGCTGGTGGGCGTATCGCGCAAGAGTTTCGTGGGCAAGGTCTTGGGGAGAACTGTGGACGAGCGGCTGTACGGTGGATTGGGATTGGCGGCATTGGCCGTCGTGAATGGCGCTCGAATCATTCGCACCCACGATGTCGCCGCGACTCGCGACGCGATCGGCATGGTGAGCGCCGTGCTGCAAGGAATAGAGAATTGAACAGATATTTCGGCACCGATGGCGTGCGCGGGCGGGTGGGCGAGGCGCCGATGACCGTGGATTTTGCGCTGCGCCTGGCGAGTGCCGCCGCGCGGGCGCTGGCGCCGGGCGGCGGCCGCGCGCTCATCGGCAAGGACACCCGCGTATCCGGATATATGTTCGAGTCCGTCTTGGAGGCTGGATTCGTTGGCGCGGGCGTCGATGTCATGTTGATCGGGCCGCTGCCCACCCCGGGCATCGCTTACATGACTCGCATGCTCGGCTGCAGCTTCGGCGTGGTGATCAGCGCATCCCACAATACCTATCAAGACAACGGCATAAAATTCTTCGATGCGTCGGGCAGCAAGCTCTCGGATGAGGCGGAAATCGAAATCGAACGCCTGCTGGATCTGCCGGTGGTGACGCAGGAGTCACAGCACCTGGGCAAGGCCATTCGCATCGACCGCAGCCGGACCCAGTACCAGCAATTTTGCGCCTCGACCATTCCGGCGGGCACGAACTTGCAGGGCTTTAAAATCGTCATCGATTGCGCCAATGGCGCCGGCTACAAGGTGGCGCCGCGAGTACTCGCCGACTTGGGTGCGGAAATCGTGCCCATCGGCTGCTCGCCGAACGGCCGCAACATCAACGATGGTTGCGGATCGACTTCGCCGGAATTGCTGCAGCTGACGGTCCCCGGAGTCAGGGCACAGGTCGGAATAGCACTCGATGGGGACGGGGACAGGGTGGTGATGGTGGATGAGCTTGGCCGCTGCGTGGACGGTGACCAACTGCTGTACATACTGGCGAAGAATGCGCGCGATCAGGGCGGCTTGAAGGGCCCGGTAGTCGGGACCGTCATGAGCAACTTAGGGCTGGAACATGCGCTGGCTGACATCGGAATCGAATTTCGCCGCGCGCAGGTCGGCGACCGTTACGTGCTCGCCATGCTCAATGAGGCGGGCGGCATCCTGGGAGGCGAGGCGTCCGGTCATATTCTGTGCTTGGACAAGACCACCACCGGCGACGGATTAATCAGTGCCCTGCAGGTGCTTGCCGTGATGAAGCGGACCGGTGCAGGCCTTGCCGAACTGGCGGCCGGCATGCGCAAGTACCCTCAGGTGCTGCTCAACGTGCGCGTGGCGAAGCGTTTCGACCCCCTACAGGCGCCCAGCGTGGTCAAAGTGGCTCAGGAAGTCGAACGCCGCTTCGAAGGACGCGGGCGAATCGTGCTGCGGGCCTCGGGCACTGAACCCGTGATTCGGGTGATGGTGGAGGGGCATGATGCGGGCCTGGTGAAGCAGGGTGCACGGGAAATTGCAGCGGTAATTGAGGCCGCGGCGGCGCAGTCAAACGACCCGAGTTAATAAGCCCGCGCAGGGCTTGCAGTTAGCCGGCTGCGCGGCTAATCTTCGCCGCCTTTCCCGCTGGGCAAAAGCCCGAATTAGGAGTTCCTAGGCTATGCGTCGTCCGATGGTCGCGGGTAATTGGAAAATGCACGGTTCACGGGCCGCCAATCAGGCTTTGCTCGGTGAGTTGGAGATGAGGCTCATGCCTGAGTGGCCCGTCGACATCGTGGTCTTTCCGCCGTATGTGTATTTGATGGATGCGGTGCGCATGCTGGAGGGCGGGCGCATAGCCGTGGGCGCGCAAGACGTTTGCGCAGAATCGAGTGGTGCGTTTACCGGCCAGGTGTGCGCCTCAATGCTTAAGGATGTAGGCTGCACCCACGTGATCGTCGGGCATTCGGAGCGGCGCCGCTGGTATCACGAGGATGACGCGTTGGTGGCGCGCAAATTCGCTGCAGTGTTGGAGGCCGGACTTACGCCGGTGCTGTGTCTCGGGGAAAGCCTGGAGGAGCGCGAGGCGAAGCACACCGAGGTGGTCATCGCCCGGCAGCTCGATGCCGTCATCGCCATGCACGGAGTCGGCGGCTTTGCGCGGTGCGTGCTCGCCTACGAGCCAGTGTGGGCCATCGGAACCGGCCGCACCGCCTCTCCGGAACAGGCGCAGGAGGTGCATGCTTTCCTGCGCAATCGCATTGATGCACAAGATGCTAAGATAGCGCGCCATTTGCGGATCCTTTACGGCGGCAGCGTTAAGGCCGGCAATGCCGCGGAGCTGTTCTCTATGCCCGACGTAGATGGCGGCTTGATAGGTGGCGCGTCGTTGAGCGCCGATGAGTTTCAGCAGATTTGCGCGGCTGCGTCCCGTCGGGACTCCGTTCGCCACTGAGAGATTTCTTATGTTGCGTGGAATTATTTTGGGTGTGCACGTGTTGCTTGCGCTGATGATCATCGGCCTGGTACTGCTGCAGCGTGGCAAGGGCGCGGAGGCGGGTGCCGGATTCGGATCGGGCGCTTCGGGCACGGTGTTCGGTGCGCGCGGCACCAGCACGCTGTTCTCGAAATTGACGGCCGTATTTGCGGCGATGTTTTTTGCCACCAGTTTGACTCTGGCCTATTTGGGCGCGCGACCGAGCGCTGAGCCGGCCAGCGTGTTGGAGCGAGCGGCACAGGCGGCGGTCACGACCACGCAGCCGGCGCCGACGCCGGTACCAACGACGACGCCCGCACCGACGACGCCGGCACCAACGACGCCGGCACCAACGGGCAACACGCCTCCTAAGTAATTTTGCGATTTTTTCTTGCCGGCGCTCAGCGCCGCCTGTTTGTCGGGGTTCGCGTCGCGAACCCCGTATCGAGTTGAGCGAAGCTCATGGAAAGCCGACGTGGCGAAATTGGTAGACGCGCTAGTTTGAGGGGCTAGTGGGGCAACCTGTGCCGGTTCGACTCCGGCCGTCGGCACCATCTTTTATGTTCGAGTCGCAATCCTCACGCGACGCAGAATGGCGGTGCCTGTTACAATTATGGCTAATTGACGTGCTCGGACGCTGATGATGCTGCGACAGTATTTGCCGATATTGATTTTCATGGGTTTAGCCACCATTCTCGGCCTCGCGTTGTTCACCATCGGCTGGATCATGGGCCCGCGCCGGCCGGACGCCGAGAAGTTGTCCCCCTACGAATGCGGCTTCGAAGCGTTCGAGGATTCGCGCATGCGTTTCGACGTGCGCTACTACCTGGTTGCCATCATTTTCATCGTGTTCGATCTGGAGATCGCTTTTTTCTTCCCGTGGGCAGTCTCGCTCAAGCTGACCGGCACCTTTGGCCTGCTGGCGATGCTGATCTTTGCTCTGGTCCTGGTCGTCGCTCTGATCTACGACTACAAGAAAGGGGCGCTTGAATGGGATTAGAATCCGTCTCCGCCGAGACCAGTGTAGTGCGCGGCTTCGAAGTGACCACCGTCGACAAGCTGATTAATTGGGCTCGCACGGGGTCGCTGTGGCCCATGACCTTTGGATTAGCCTGTTGCGCAATAGAAATGATGCACGCCGGCGCGGCGCGTTACGATCTCGATCGCTTCGGTGTGGTGTTCCGGCCGAGCCCGCGGCAATCGGATGTCATGATCGTTGCCGGAACTTTGGTCAACAAGATGGCCCCGGCGCTGCGCAAGGTATATGACCAGATGGCGGAGCCGCGCTGGGTGATATCCATGGGCTCCTGCGCCAATGGCGGCGGCTACTATCACTATTCTTACGCGGTGGTGCGCGGCTGCGATCGCATAGTGCCGGTGGATGTGTATGTTCCGGGTTGCCCGCCCACGGCCGAGGCGTTGCTCTACGGCATCATCCAGCTGCAAAACAAGATCCGGCGAAATAAGGCGATCATGCGATGAGCAACCTTGCCGGTGCCATCGCGCTGGCGCTGCCTGAGCTGCTGCAACCGGTGGCGAATCATGCGGGCGAATTGACCTACGAGGTGGCCGCCGAGCGTTTGCTGGAAGTGGCGACGGCCTTGCGCGACGGTGCAAATCTTAAGTTCGAGATGTGCATGGATGTGTGCGGGGTGGATTATCTCGAGCACGGCCGCGCCGAATGGAAGACCCAGGACGCCACGTCCTCGGGTTTCAGTCGGGGGGTCGCCCGGGCAAACCCGAGCGCGGACGCGGTTGCCGCGGGCCGGCGCTTCGCAGTGGTGTACCACTTGTTGTCCATATCCTTGAATCAACGCCTGCGATTGCGCGTGTACTGCGCGGACGATGTCGAGCCAATGGTGGATTCGGTCACCGGGGTCTGGGCGAGCGCCAATTGGTTCGAGCGGGAAACCTTCGACTTGTTCGGCGTCTTGTTCCGGGGCCATCCGGATCTGCGGCGTTTGCTTACCGATTATGGCTTCATCGGGCATCCCTTCCGCAAGGATTTTCCGTTGTCCGGCAACGTTGAAGTCCGCTACGACCCGGAAAAAGGGCGGGTGGTGTACCAGCCCGTGACCATCGATCCGCGCGTGCTGGTGCCAAAAGTGATTCGCCATGACAATCGCTACGATCCGCAGCTCACCAATGCTCCGGTCGGCACCGAGGGGAAGTCCCTTGGCTGAGATTCGCAATTTCACCATGAATTTCGGGCCGCAGCATCCCGCGGCGCACGGCGTGCTGCGTCTGGTGCTGGAGATGGACGGCGAAGTGATTCAAAAGGCCGATCCGCATATTGGGCTGCTGCATCGCGGGACCGAGAAGCTCGCCGAGAGCAAGCCCTTCAATCAGTCGATCGGCTACATGGATCGGCTGGACTACACGTCCATGATGTGCAACGAGCACGCTTACGTCATGGCCATCGAAAAGCTGCTGGGTATACAGCCGCCGCTGCGCGCCCAATACATTCGCGTGATGTTCGATGAGATCACGCGAATCTTGAGTCATCTGATATGGCTGGGGGCGCACGGTCTGGACATCGGGGCCATGACGGTGTTTCTGTATTGCTTCCGAGAGCGCGAAGATCTGATGGATTGCTACGAGGCGGTGTCGGGCACGCGCATGCATGCCACTTACTACCGGCCCGGCGGCGTCTACCGCGATTTGCCGGAGGCGATGCCGAAATATCAGCATTCCGAGTGGCGCAGCAAAAAGGACGTGGATCGCCTCAATGAGCGGCGTTCCGGCGGCTTGCTGGATTTCATCGCTGACTTCACCAAGCGCTTTCCGGCCTGCGTCGATGAATATGAAACTCTGCTCACCGACAACCGCATCTGGAAACAGCGCACCGTGAACATCGGCGTGGTCACTCCCGAGCGCGCCATGCAGCTCGGATTTTCGGGCCCCATGCTGCGCGGTTCGGGAATCGAATGGGACCTGCGCAAGACGCAGCCCTACGATGTTTACCCTCTCATGGATTTCGACATTCCGGTGGGAGTGAACGGCGACTGCTACGACCGCTATCTGGTGCGCGTCGAGGAATTACGCCAATCGACGCGCATCGTCGATCAGTGCGTGACATGGCTGAAGGCTAATCCGGGTCCGGTGATGATCGATGACCGCAAGGTACGGCCACCGCGCCGCGAAGAGATGAAGGGCGATATGGAATCCTTGATCCATCATTTCAAACTCATGACTGAGGGCTACTGTGTGCCGGCCGGCGAGGTGTACGCCGCGGTCGAGGCGCCCAAGGGCGAGCTCGGCGTGTACCTGGTGTCGGACGGTGCGAACAAGCCGTATCGCATGAAAGTGCGGGCGCCGGGCTTCTCGCATCTCGCCTCGCTCGACGAGATGGTGCGCGGGCATATGTTGGCGGACGTCGTGGCCGTGATCGGCACTCAAGACATCGTTTTCGGCGAGATCGATCGATGAACGTGCAATTGTCGGCGCATGTGCGCGAAGAAATCGACCGCTGGGTCGCGAAGTTCCCGCCCGAACGCAAGCGCTCGGCGGTGATTTCCGCGCTGCATGCGGCGCAACACGAGAACAACGGCTTCTTGACCACCGATCTCATGGATGCGGTGGCCGACTACTTGGGCCTCGCCCCGATTCAGGTGTACGAAGTGGCGACGTTCTACTCCATGTTCGAAACCAAGCCCGTGGGCCGTCATCACCTCTCCGTATGCACCAACATCTCGTGCATGCTGCGCGGCTCGCAGGAAGTCGTCGAACACGTGGAGAACAAGCTCGGGATCAAGACCGGCGAAAGCACGCCGGATGGGCGCATTTACCTGAAGCGCGAAGAGGAATGCCTGGGGGCGTGCACCGGCGCGCCCATGTTGATGGTCGATCACGTGTTTCACGAGAATCTGACGCCCGAGAACATCGATAAGATCCTGGACGCATTGACTTGAGCGGAGCTTGAAGCAGATGCCTTACGAGCAGAATCTGGTGTTGTTCGAGGCGCTAAAGTACGAGCGTCCGTGGACGCTCGAGAGCTACCGCAAGTTCGGCGGCTATGAGGCGTGGGAGAAGATCCTACGCGAACAGACGCCGCGCGAGAAAGTCATCGAGGAAGTCAAAGCCTCGGGATTGCGCGGCCGCGGCGGGGCGGCATTTCCCACGGGCGTGAAATGGAGCTTCATGCCGCGCACCTCGCCGGCGCAGAAGTACGCCGTGTGCAATTCCGACGAGTCCGAGCCCGGCACTTGTCATGATCGCGACATTCTGCGCTACAACCCGCACTCGGTCATCGAAGGCATGGCCATCGGAGGCTACGCCATGACGGCCACCGTGGGCTACAACTATATTCGCGGCGAGTTCTTAGGAGAGCCTATTCCGCGCTTCGAAGCGGCCCTGGCCGAGGCCTATGCGGCAGGGCTGCTCGGCAAAAATATCTTGGGCTCGGGCGTGGACTTCGATCTGCACATGTTTATCGGCGCCGGCGCCTATATCTGCGGCGAAGAGACGGCGTTGCTCGAATCGCTCGAAGGCAAGCCCGGCAAGCCGCGCTTCAAGCCGCCGTTTCCTGCGAACTTCGGTCTGTTCGGCAAGCCCACCACCATCAATAACACGCAGAGCTTTGCTTCCGTCCCTACCATCATGCGCAAGGGGGCGGCGTGGTTTGCGGGGCTGGGGCCGGTGAATTCCGGCGGCACGGTGATATTTTCGGTCTCCGGACATGTGACCAAGCCCGGCAATTTAGAGCTGCCCATGGGCATCCCTTTCAAGGAACTCATGGATCTGTGCGGCGGCGTATGGAAGGGACGCAAGCTCAAGGCCGTGATCCCCGGGGGCTCTTCTTGCATGGTGCTGCCCGCCGAGGTGATGTGGGGCGTCAACATGGACTACGACTCCTTGAAGAAGGCCGGCTCGTCGTTCGGCACCGGCGCAGTCATCGTCATGGACGAAACCACCTGCATGGTGCGGGCGCTCGAGCGCTTAGCGCGCTTTTATATGTCGGAATCCTGCGGCCAGTGCACACCCTGTCGCGAAGGCACGGGATGGCTGGACCGCATGCTGAAGCGAATCATCGCAGGCCAGGGCAGAAGCGAGGATCTGGGGCTGC
>JBDUBO010000027.1:0-42480 GCA_040004115.1 Gammaproteobacteria bacterium
GCAGCAGCAGCGCGAGCTCGCGGCCTTCGATCGGATTGACGCCGGTGATCTGAAAATTATTGCCGAACACGCCGCGGATGGTGGCGCGGTTGATGACTTCTTCGGTGCTGCGGTCGACCATCACGCCCTCGGCGTTCTTTTCGCGCGAGCGATCGATGAACACCACCGCCATCAAATGACCGATATTCTCCTGGGTGTTCTTCAGCATCTTTGCGGCACCGCGGCTATCCAAGCTCACGGAGACGGCGGCACCGTCCTGGGTGTTCGGTTGGAAGGAGGCATCGGTCAGTTGATCGCCGGTGACCACCACTTCTCGCTTCAGCAGCACCGGCTGTTTGTCGCGGCTGTAATACAACTTGGAGCCCAACGGCACCCGACCCGTGCCCACGGCTTCGAGCGGATTATTAGTCTCATCGACCATGCGAAATTCCAAGGTCGCCGTCTTGCCGAGGATTTTCTTCACTTCGGCCGAGTTCTGCAGTCCGGGCAATTGAATGGCAATGCGGTCCACGCCCTGCCGCGCCACCTGCGGCTCGGACACCGCAAGTTCCGGGCTGTTGAGCCGATTGCGCAGGATCACGATGTTCTGCTGAACCGCGTAATCCTGGCGCTCCTTGATTTCCTGCGGCGTCAGTATCAACTGCAGGGCGGGCGCGCCGTCCACCGTCACGTCGCTCAAATTCATGTTGCGGTTATCCGCGAGAATGGCCGCCTTACCCTTGGTGAAAGAATCGCTGTCGCGAAACAGCACCCGCACACGGTCGGTCGGGTAGTCCACCTGCACGTCCTGATAGGTGACGCGTGCATTGCGCAACGATGCGCGAAAATCCTGCTCGTGACGATCGAGCAACTGCTTCACGGCGCCTTGAACGTCGACCTGATACACCAAGTACACGCCGCCGCGCAGGTCCAAGCCCAACTTCATCGGGCTCAAGCCCAAGTTGCGCATCCATTCCGGAACGCGCGAGGACTTCGACAAGGCGATCGTGAATTGACCAGGACGCGCGTCGGAGATCAGATCGCGTGCCTTCAACTGATCCTGCTTGCTCTTGAAACGCAGCGTCAGGCGGCCCTGCTCGAGAAACACGCCGCTCGGCGTCACCCCCTTGTCCTTGAGGATTTGCTCGACTGCCGCGCGATCGGCGTCGACGACGGCGGCCCGGTCACGCGCCAGCTGCAGTGCGTCGTCCTCGCCGAACAGGTTGGGTACCGCCAGGAAAATGCCTATGGCCAAGACGATCGCGACCAGCGCGATCTTCCAGCGCGGATACGAAATCATGCGCTCTTGACCGTGCCCTTGGGCAGCACCTGCGCAACTTGGAATTTCTGCAGTTTGACCGAGACGCCATTGGCGATTTCCACGGTTAGGAACTGCTCGCCCACATCGGTCACCTTGCCGAGGATGCCGCCGGTGGTGGCCACTTCATCGCCGCTGGCGATTTTGGAGAGCATCTCGCGCTGCTCCTTGGCGCGCTTGTTCTGTGGCCTGATGATGAGGAAGTAGAATATGGCCAACAAGGGCACGAACATCAGCATGCTGAAAAGACCGCTCTGGCCGCCGGCTGCGCCGCCGGCCTGCGCGTATGCCGTATTTATGAAGAAATCCATTGTTACACCCGATTCTTAGCGACAGACGTCCCGACACAAAGCCGGGCAGTATACAGCAGCCCGGCGCAAACTTAACGCGCGCGCGTAGTGGCCTTTAAGGCGTGAAATTCGGCGGCGTAGGCTTCGAATCGGCCGTTTTCGATCGCCCCTCGAATCTCCCGCATCAGGCGCTGGTAGAAATACAGATTATGTACGGTGTTAAGGTGCGCACCCAATATTTCACCGCACTTGTCCAGGTGCCTTAAATAGCTGCGGCTGTAGTTGCGGCAGGTGTAGCACTCGCAGCCCTCCTCGATCGGGCCCAAGTCCTTGTGATGGACGGCGTTGCGGATATTGACTACGCCGGTGCGGGTGAAAAGATGGGCATTGCGGGCATGCCGGGTGGGCATGACGCAGTCGAACATGTCGATCCCATGGCGCGCCGCCTCGATGATGTCCTCCGGTCTGCCGACCCCCATCAGATAGCGCGGTTTCTGCACCGGCATGTGCGGCATGAGTCCCTCGAGCACCCGGGTTCGTTCTGCTGCGCTTTCACCCACGGCCAGACCGCCCACGGCATACCCCGCAAAGCCTATTTGTTCCAGCGCCGCCAGCGACTCCGCCCGCAAATGCGGAAATATTCCGCCCTGCACAATGCCGAACAGCGTGCCGGGAGGCGGGGTGCGGTAGTACTCGGCGTAGCCGCGCGCCGCCCAGCGCATGGACAGTTCCATGGAAGCGCGCGCCTCCGCCTCGGTGGCCGGATAGGGCGTGCATTCGTCGAAGCTCATGGCCACGTCAGCGCTTAAGCAGCGTTGAATGCGCATGGATTCCTCCGGCGACAGGAACACGGGCGCGCCGTCGACCGGCGAGCGAAAGTGCGCGCCTTGTTCGGTGATCTTGCGCATCTCAGCCAAGCTCCACACCTGGAAACCGCCCGAATCCGTAAGGATGGGCCGCTGCCAGTGCATGAAGCGATGCAACCCCTGATGCGCCTCGATCACCTCGAGGCCCGGCCGCAGGTACAGGTGAAAGGTATTGCCGAGCACGATCTCGGCGCCGATGCTTTCCAGGTCCTCCGGTGTCATCGCCTTGACCGTGCCGTAGGTGCCCACCGGCATGAACGCCGGGGTCTCGACGCTGCCGCGCGGAAATTCGAGCCGGCCGCGCCGTGCGCTGCCGTCCTGCGCCAGCAACTCGAAGCGCATCGACCCGCGGGCTGCCGCGTTCATGCGCGCGCCGCCGCTGCCGTCGAAGGCGTCAGAAACATCGCATCACCGTAGCTGAAAAAGCGATAGCGCGCCTGCACCGCGTGAGCGTAAGCCGCCAGCAGCGCCTCGCGTCCGACAAACGCCGCGCACAGCATGAGCAGCGTCGACTCCGGCAGATGAAAATTCGTGAGCATGGCATCCACCGCGCGAAACCTGTGGCCGGGCTTGATAAAGATGCGGGTAGGTCCTTTGCACGGCACGACGACGACGCCGGCCGAAGACGACGACGACGACGACGCCGCCGCCGCCGCCGCCGCAGTCTCGAGACTCCGCACCACCGTGGTGCCCACCGCAATCACCCGGCCGCCGGCGGCGCGGGCCGCGGCGATGGCATCGCAGGTGGCCTCGGGCACCTCGAGATATTCCTCATGCATATGATGCTCGTCGATGTCATCCACCCGCAGCGGCTGAAAGGTGCCGGCCCCCACATGCAAGGTGACGAAGGCATGACGCACGCCGCGTTCCTCGAGCGCGGCGAAGGTCTCTGCGTCGAAATGTAGCCCAGCGGTGGGCGCGGCCACCGCGCCCGGTACGCGCGAATAGACGGTCTGGTAGCGTTCGCGATCGGCGCTCTCCGGCGGGCGCTCGATGTACGGCGGCAGCGGCATTGCGCCGTGGTCCCGGAAAAAGGACTGCACCTCGCTCGAAAAACTTAAATGAAACAAATCGCCCCGTCTACCCAACATGCGCGCCGTATGGCCGCCGGGCAGCTTCACCAGCGCGTCCTGCCGCAAGCCCTTACTGGCCTTGAGGTGCACCAGCGCAGTATCTGCCGTCAACGCCCGCTCGAGCAGAATCTCGACCCGCCCGCCGCTTTCCTTGACACCGAACACCCGTGCCGGAATCACGCGCGTGTCGTTGAACACCAACAGATCCGAGCTGCCGAGCAAGCGCGGAAATCCGCGAAATTCGCCGTCCCGCAAGCTGCCCGACGCCCCGTCCAGCAGCAACATCCGGCTGCCTGAGCGCGTCTCCGTAGGCTGCTGCGCAATGAGTTCCGAGGGTAGATCGAAGTGAAAGTCCGTGCGGCGCATTGAAGATAATTCTATCAAGAGCGTCAATCGCATATACTCCCGGCTCTGGCATGCCCGGATGGCGGAACTGGTAGACGCGCCGGACTCAAAATCCGGTGGTGGTGACACCGTGTGGGTTCGATTCCCTCTCCGGGCACCAGAATTTTTTAGAGTGTAACCCGTGAATTTCTGCAGCAACTGCGGCTCCTCCGTCGAATTCAAGATCCCCGCCGGGGACCACTTGCCGCGCTTCGTTTGCCCAAGCTGCGGCATGATTCACTACAAGAATCCACTGTTGGTCTTGGGCTGCGTGCCTGAGTGGCAAGGCAAGATCCTGCTGTGCCGCCGCGCCATCGAGCCGCGATTGGGGTTCTGGACGGTTCCTGCCGGGTTCATGGAGAACGGCGAAACTTTGCAAGCCGCGGCGGCGCGGGAATGTTACGAAGAGGCGCTGGCGAAGGTGCAGATCGGTTCCCTGCTGGCGGTGGCGAGCGTCACCGGCGCCAGCCAGGTGCATGTGATGTTTCGCGCCAAATTGCTGCAGCCCGAATTCGCGCCCGGCCCCGAGAGCCTGGAAGTCGGCCTGTACGGCGAAGCCGAGATTCCCTGGGAAAACCTGGCATTTCCCAGCGGCGAGTTCACGCTGCGCAAGTACTACGAGGATCGCGCGGCGGGACGCGAGGATCATCATTTCGTCGAATTAAGCCGTCGCCTGAAATCCTAAACCGCGTCGCTTCCGCTGCGGCGGGATCGACGGTCGCGGCTGTGGCAGAATAGTGTTTAAGTTCAACAGGTCAAAAAGGGAAAATCATGGCATTCGTGGTCACCGAAACCTGCATCAAGTGCAAGTACATGGATTGCGTGGAGGTCTGCCCGGTGGACTGCTTCCACGAAGGTCCGAATTTTCTGGTGATCGATCCGGATGAATGCATCGACTGCACTCTGTGCGAGCCGGAGTGCCCGGTGGAAGCCATTTTTTCCGAAGAGGAAATCCCGGACGGCCAGGAGAGCTTCTTGAAGCTGAATGCCGAACTGGCCAAGAAATGGCCGGTGATCAGCGAGAAAAAAGACGCGCCGGCCGATGCCAAGCAGTGGGAAGGCGTGCCGGACAAGTTAAAGCTGCTGGAACGCTAGCAGCCTGCCTTTAGTTCAACGTGAGCCGCATCTACCTCGCGGCGAGCGCCCTTCAGCGGCTCGCCAGCTGCAGGTCCTTGATCCGTTGCACGAGGTCGCGCGGCGGCATGTATCCGGTAATGTAGTCGCCCCGTTCCGTAATGATGGCGGGGGTGCCGCGCACTCCGATGCTCTGACCCAGTGCATATTCGCGCGCCACCGGCGTCGACTCGCAGGTCTTGGTCATATCCAGCTTGCCGCCGGCCTTGGCACGGGTCAGCGCCTCGTTGCGATCCGCCGAGCACCAGACCACCTCGGCTTTTTTCCAGCTGTCCGTATTCGGCCCAGTGCGCGGAAAAAACATGTAGCGCACGCGCACGCCGAGCCGATTGAGCTCGGACATCTCACTGTGCAGCTGGCGGCAGTAGGCGCAATCGACGTCGGTGAACACCGTGATGGTGTACTGCGGATTTTTCGGCCCGAAGATCAGCATTTGCGATTCGGGTACGGCGTTGATCAACGCCAAGCGCGCATGCGTGCGCAATTCCTCGGTAAGATTCTCGCGCGTATCCATGTCGTACAAATTGCCGTCGAGAAAGTACTTGCCGTCGACAGTCATGTAGCTGACGTCCGTTCCCTGCGCGAATTGATAGATACCCGCGATCGGCGACGGCCGCAAATCCTCGAGTTTGGATCCCGCGGGCAGGAGCTTGAGCAGTGCGACGCGCGGATCGGCGGCTGGGTCGGCCGCAACCGGGAGTACCGGTTCAGGTGCCGCCGCGTGCACGGCGACGGCAGCGGTGCACAACCCCAAGGTGAATGCAGCGAGAAATCTCAACATTTTAAGCGGACTCCAGCGGGACTTGACTGTTCGACCCCATTGCAATCCCAGGGTTCACACCATTCTAACAGCCGCGCAGCAACTTACGAGATTGCCCCCGTTTGGGCTAGCCGCGGGGATGGTGCTGCGAATGCAGCTCTTTCAATCGCTCGCGGGCCACGTGGGTGTAGATCTGCGTGGTCGACAGATCGCTGTGGCCGAGAAGCATCTGAACCACCCGCAAATCCGCGCCGTGATTCAATAAATGAGTCGCGAAAGCGTGGCGCAAGGTATGCGGCGAGAGTTCCTTCTCGACCCCGGCCTTTTTCGAATAGCGCTTGATGATGTGCCAAAACGCCTGGCGCGTCATGCGATCCCCGCGCCGCGTCGGAAACAGGTAATCCGTCTGCCGCTCCAGCAAAATTTCGGCGCGCGGCCCCTGCATGAATTGCTGTAGCCACCGCACCGCTTCCTCGCCCAAAGGAATCAGGCGCTCGCGGTTGCCCTTGCCGACCACGCGCATCACGCCTTGAACCAAATTCACTTGATTGTGCTTCAGGCTCACCAGTTCCGAGACCCTCAGGCCCGTGGCGTACAGCACCTCGAGCATGGTGCGGTCGCGATGCCCCAACGGGTCCGAGACGGTGGGCGCCTGGAGCAACGAATCGACTTCGGCTTCGGTGAGCGACTTGGGCAGCGATCGGCCGATTTTCGGCATGGCGATTTGCGCCGTCGGATCGACCTCGATCAAACCCTCGCGCACCATATAGCGAAAAAATCGCCGGAAGCTCGACAGCTGTCTGGCAGTGGATCGAGGCCTGGAGCCGCCCTCGACGCGCGCTGCGATAAATCCCAGTAATTCGATGCGCGTGGCTTTCAGCAATGCGCTGTCGCGCTCTTCCAGCCAGCGTGCCAGTGCGGTCAAATCGGCCCGGTATGCCGCCAGGGTATTGGCCGACAGGCCGCGCTCCAGCCATACCGCATCCAGAAAACGTTGCAGAGCGGGATCAGGCGGCTCGCGGACAGCCGGTACCGCTGCGCCCGAGGTGCGTGTATAAACCGTCCGTTTCAAAGCCGTCGCCATAATTTTCCGCGTGGGTGTTCACACCAAATGGTGCTTCTACACACCTATCAGGATCCAGTATGCGAGCGGTGGCGGCAGGTCGGCGTGACCAGAATCACAGTACAGTTAAGTATTAACATAAGGAGAACCAGATCACAGAAGACACGCAGACAGGCCCCTGCAGGAGCCTGCAACGGCTGTATACCGCCTACTGCCTGGTGCTGTTCACGGCACTGGGATTGATCACGCTGGTGATCAATCTGTTCCTGCCCAGCTTGCGCGCCCGCCGCCGGGTGGCAGGGTTAGCATCGCGCGGATTCTTGCGCGCTGCCCGCATGCATTTCACCGTTGAAGGTTTGGAGCGGCTGCCGACCGAACCTTGCGTGGTGGTGGCCAATCACGCCAGCTACATCGACGCCCTGGCCGCCGCCGCGGCGCTGCCGCCCGATTTTGCCTTCGTCATCAAGAAGGAAATGATGCACGTGCCGCTCGCCGGCCTGCTGTTGCGGCGCTTAGGATCGCAATTCGTCGAGCGATTCAACCGGCACAAGGGCGGGGTAGATGCGCGCCGGGTGCTGAAGCTTGCCGCCACGGGCCAGTCCCTGGTGTTCTTCCCCGAAGGCACCTTCGACGAAACTCGCCAAATCGGCAAATTTCATGGCGGCGCCTTCACGACGGCGGCGCGCTCCAACATGCCGGTGGTGACCATGGCCATTCACGGCACGCGCGACGCCTTCCCGCCCGGCGGCCTGACGGCCCACTGCCTGCCGATTCGCGTGCAAATTCTTGAAATCCTGAGCGCCGGCGATGCCAGGGAGCGCAGTCGCGCACTGATCGCCGCGGCCGTGGGCGAACCGTTGGCGCCGTGAACGGCAGGGCGGCTCAGCGCGGGGCGGCTCAGCGCGGGGCGGCTAACCGCGGGGCGGCCAACCGCGGGGCGCCCCCCCTGCTCGGTTCCCGATCGGCCCGGTGAGGTGCGCGCGGCTATACTATGCGGCCCACCCATCCTACGGAATTGTTCATGACCTCTGATCCAGTTGTTATCTTGAGCGCCCGCCGCACCCCGGTCGGTGCCTTCCAAGGCGCCTTCGCCGGCGTGACCGCCCCGCAGTTGGGATCCGTTGCCATCAAGGCCGCGCTCACGGACTCTGGCCTCGCCGCGTCTCAGATCGACGAAGTCATCATGGGCTGTGTGCTGGCGGCCGGTATCGGCCAGGCACCGGCGCGCCAAGCGGCCATCGGCGCCGGAATTCCTGCCAGCGTTCCGGCCACCACGGTCAACAAAATGTGCGGCTCCGCCATGCGCGCTGTGATGCTGGCTTGCGACCAGATTCTCGCGGGCTCCGCCAACGTCGTCGTCGCCGGCGGGCTCGAGTCCATGACCAATGCACCCTACTTGCTGCCCAAGGCTCGCGCCGGCTACCGCATGGGCAATCAAGAAGTGCTGGACCACATGTTCTTCGACGGCTTGCAAAGTCCCTGGGACGGCAAGCTCATGGGCTGTTTCGCCGAGGCCACTTCGGAAAAGTACAACTTCACCCGCAAGGCCCAGGACGATTTCGCAGCCGAATCGCTGCGCCGCGCCTTGGCAGCCATCAGCAGCGGCGCCTTTGCGGCCGAAGTCGCCGCCGTGACCGCCAAGACCCGCAAGGGTGAGGCCGTCATCGACAAGGACGAGACGCCCTTTACCCTCGACATCGCCAAGATCCCGACTCTCAAGCCGGCCTTCAAGAAGGACGGCACCGTGACCGCGGCCAGTTCCTCGGGTATTTCCGACGGCGCGGCGGCGCTGGTGCTCAGCCGCGAGTCGTTCGCAGCATCCCAAGGCAAAAAGCCGCTGGCGCGCATAGTGAGCTACACCAGCTTCGCCCGCGAGCCCGAGTGGTTCACGTTGGCGCCGGTGGGCGCGATGACCAAATTACTGTCCCAGCTCAATTGGCAGGCCAAGGATGTGGATCTGTACGAAATCAACGAAGCCTTTGCCGCGGTGCCCATGGCCGCCATGCAGGATCTGGGCATCGACCATGAGAAGGTGAACGTCAACGGCGGAGCCTGCGCGCTCGGCCATCCGATCGGCGCGACCGGTGCGCGCATCATGACCACCCTGCTGTATGCGCTACGCGCGCGCGGCAAGAAGCGCGGTATCGCCAGTCTGTGTATCGGCGGCGGCGAGGCCACAGCGATCGCCATCGAACTGATGTAAGGCGCGACGGCCAGTCGAATGAGCGCCACGGTCCTGACCACGATTGCCGAGGGCGTTGCGCGCATTACGCTCAATCGTCCTGAGAAGCGCAATGCCTTGGACCGCGCGACCATCGCCGCCCTCACGGCGGAATTGCGCGGCTGTGCCGCCGACCCCGAGGTTCGCGTGGTACAAATCACGGGCGCCGGCAAGACCTTCTGCGCGGGTGCCGATCTCACCGAAATGCAGGACCAGGTGCACGCCGGTGAAGCGGCCAATCTCAAGGACGCCGAGCAACTGGCGGCGCTGTTCGCAGTGTTGGATTCTCTGCCCAAGCCGACGCTGGCACGGGTCAACGGCGACGGCTACGGCGGGGCGCTCGGCTTGCTCGGCGCCTGCGACATTGTGGTGGCGGTGGACGAGGCCAAGTTCGCCTTCACCGAAGTGCGACTGGGAATCATACCTGCGGTCATTTCGCCGTTCGTGCTGGGGAAGATCGGCGAGAGCGCGGCGCGGCGCTACTTCCTGACCGCCGAGACTCTGTCGGCGACCGACCTGAAGGGACTGGGGTTGGTGCACGAGGTCGTACCTGCCGGTCTGTTGGACTTGAGCTGTGTGCGTTTCTCGGAAGCACTGCTGAAAGGAGCGCCCGGGGCACTGGCAGAGGTTAAAACACTGATACGCGATGTGGCGCATGGCAGGCCTGAGGATCGGGTCAACGTCGCCGGTGCCGCGGCCGCCAGGTTGGCACGGCTGCGGGTCCAGCCGGAAGCGCAGGAGGGCTTCGCGGCCTTCTTCGCCAAGCGCAGGCCCAGCTGGCGGCGGGAGTGAGATCCGTCATGCAGGCGCAGCGCCATCAAGTCAGTGGGGCGGGCGTCCGTGCCCAATCCATGCCCAAATCCCTTGGCCATCCTGGAAGTCGGCATCCGTGGCCTGTCAACATGGGTGTCCCCACTAGGTAAAGCGACGTTGCTGGGAATATCCCCTCATGCCTTGTCCACCAGGTGGATTGCTGCCCGTCTGAGGCGTTTGTGATCTACTATGCGCCGCCTTACTTGGGCGCATTTTCCTGGCGCGTTTGCCACCCAATCACGATTTTAGGTGTGAATTGATGAATGAAACTCCACGCGATGTCATGCAATACGAGGTCGCCATTGTGGGCGCCGGACCCGCAGGACTCGCCGCCGCCATCCGTCTCAAGCAGCTGAAGCCCGACTTGAGCGTCTGCGTCCTGGAAAAGGCCGCAAGCTTGGGAGCGCACTCCCTGTCGGGTGCCGTGCTCGAACCCGGCCCTCTCGATGAATTGCTTCCCGAGTGGCGCAAGCAGGCGCCGGCGGTCTGCGTACCCGCCACGCGCGATGAGTTCCTCTTCATGACCCGCCGCAAGCGCTTCCGGCTGCCGACTCCGCCGCAGATGGCGAACCACGGCAACTTCATCATTTCACTCGGACAATTGGTGCCCATTCTGGGCCAGGAAGCCGAGAAACTCGGCGTAGATGTGTTTGCAGGATTTGCGGCTGCGGAGGCTCTGTTCGACGACGCCGGCGCAGTGAAAGGGGTGCGCATCGGCGACATGGGCGTCGAAAAGGATGGCCGGCCCGGACCGAGCTTCGCTCCGGGACCCGAGATTCACGCCAAGCTCACCCTGTTTTGCGAAGGTTGCCGCGGCAGCGTCTCGAAGCAATTGATCCAGCGTTTCAAGCTCGATGCCGGAAAGTCGCCGCAAACCTACGGACTGGGATTCAAGGAGCTGTGGCAGCTGCCGCCCGGGCGCGTGCAGCCTGGGCTGATTCAGCACACCTTGGGCTGGCCGCTCGATGCCGGTACCTATGGCGGCAGTTTTCTCTACCATCTCAACGATGATCGAGTGTACGTCGGGTTTGTCATCGGCTTAGATTATGCCGATCCGCGTTTCAAGCCCTTCGAGGCCTTCCAGCAGTATAAGAATCACCCGGAGATCAAGAGCCTTCTGAAGGGCGGCGAGATAATCGCGGGCGGCGCGCGCACCGTGATCGAGGGCGGCTATCAATCCATGCCGACGCTCGAAATGCCGGGCGCCTTGCTGGTGGGGGACGCCGGCGGCACCCTCAATACGCCGAAGATCAAGGGCATCCATCAAGCCATCCGTTCCGGCATGACCGCCGCCGCGCACTTCGTCGAGCAGGGCAGCAGCTTAGGTTTCGACAAGCGCTGGCGCGAATCAGCGGGTGGCCGCGAACTCCACAAGGTGCGCAATATACGACCCGGCTTCCGCCGCGGACTATGGCTAGGCCTCGCCAACGCCGTGCTCGAAACCGCCACATTCGGAAAATTGCCGTGGACTCTCGCCAATCACGCCGACGATACGGCCTTGAAGCGCCTGGATGACTACGCCTCGCCGGACCGGGATTGGGGTGAGCGCGAACTGCCGCCGCGCGACCGGCTGGCGTTCGTGTTTTTTGCCGCGACCACGCATGATGAGAATCAGCCGGTGCACTTGCATGTGGCCGACACCGCGCTGTGCGCGACACGCTGCGTGCAAGATTTCGGCAATCCCTGCACGAATTTCTGCCCGGCAAACGTGTATGAAATGATCGATGACGGCAAGGGCGGGAAGAAATTGCAAATCAATTCCTCGAACTGTGTGCATTGCAAGGCGTGCGACATCAAGGAGCCTTACCCGGGCCAGATCACCTGGGTGACGCCGGAGGGCGGTTCCGGCCCCAACTACCAGAGCTTGTAGAGACGTACCGCTAGTGGAGCTGCCGCAGAAGCCGGTGGAATCGCGCCTGCGGGAGCAGGTCGCTGCGCAACGGCTGGAGGCCGACACCGCGCAACTGGCTGCGGCGCAACGGCTCGATACCTTAAGTGCGGCGCTGACGCACTCGTCCAAATCCTTGAGCGACTCCCTGCGCGCCCACCTACCCTGGCTGCCCTCGCCGTCGCGGTCTGCGCAGCGCGGCTTGTATCTCTGGGGCGGTGTCGGCCGCGGCAAGACGCTGTTGATGGACTGGTTCTACGAATCGCTGCGCCTTGCGCAACGCGAGCGCACTCACTTCTATCGCTTCATGCGCCAGGTGCATACGGAGCTGCGTAGCGTGACGCAGCGCCAGGCGCCGCTCGAGGTCGTCGCAGAGCGACTGGCGCTATCAGCGCGGGTGATCTGCCTCGACGAGTTCTTCGTGGCCGACATTGCCGACGCCATGATTCTCACCGGCCTCCTCGAGGGCCTGTTCCGCCGCGGCGTGACTCTGGTCGCCACCTCCAATGCGGCGCCCGATCAATTGTATAAGGATGGCCTGCAGCGCCAACGCTTCCTGCCGGCCATTGAACTCATACAAAATCATGTCGACGTAGTGCACTTGGATGGCGGTGTCGATTATCGTTTGCGGCAATTGGAACGAGTGCCGACTTACTTGGATTCGCGCCTTGCAGGGACGACGGCGCAGATGCGGCGCCAGTTCGCGGCGCTCGCCGACGACTCGGCCGACGGGCCCTCACGCCTCGTGATAGAAGACCGCAGCATCACCGCGGTGGCCACCGCGGCAGAGATGGCTTGGTTCGAATTCAGCGAGCTTTGTACCGGACCGCGCGGCCCGAATGACTACATCGAGCTGGCGCGCATGTACCACACGATTTTCATTGCCGACATTCCCGAATTCACGGCAACCGACGAAGACGCTGCCCGCCGCTTCATCGCGGCCATCGACGAATTCTACGATCGCGGCGTCAAGCTGGTCGTCTCGGCCGCCGCGGCGCCCGCGGAGTTGTACCACGGCGAGCGGCTGCACTTCGAGTTTCAGCGGGCCGCGAGCCGCCTGGTCGAGATGCAGACGCAACGCTACCTCGCCGCAGAACATCGTGCGTAAGCGAAGTGCGCCGGTCACATTTAGCACCGACCGGCAAGCCCTGGCATAATTCGGCGATGCAGACGGTGGCAGAGTTCAAAATACACTACAGGCAGATCCTCGACCCGAGCGGCGTGGCTGTGGCGCCGCTACCGGAGTTCGCGCAGGACTTGGGCGAAGCGCTGCGCATGTACCGCGCCATGACTCTGGTCCGCGTGTTCGATGCCAAGTCGGTGAATCTGCAGCGTACCGGCCAGCTCGGCACCTACCCGTCATCGCTGGGGCACGAAGCGGCGCACATCGGCATCGGCGCTGCGATGCGGCCCGAAGATGTGCTCGCGCCCGTGTACCGCGAATTCGGTACGCAGCTGTGGCGCGGCGTAACCATGACCGAAATCCTCAGCTACTGGGGCGGCGACGAAATCGGCAACGACTTTGCCGTGCCGCGCCAGGATTTCGCCTGGTGCGTGCCCATCGCCACCCAAACTCTGCATGCGGCCGGCGCGGCCATGGCCTTCAAGATACTCAAGCAGCCGCGCTGCGCGCTGGCCTACATCGGCGACGGCGGCACTTCCGAAGGCGCTTTTTACGAGGCCATCAACCTGGCCGGCGCACGCGCGCTGCCCGTGGTGTTCGTCATCGTCAATAACGGTTGGGCCATCTCCGTTCCGGTGGCGGCGCAAACGGCGGCGCAAACCCTGGCACAGAAAGCGGTGGCGGCGGGAATTCCCGGCGTGCAGGTGGACGGCAACGACGTTTTCGCCGTTCGCGAGGTGGTGAGCGAAGCGCTCGAGTCCGCCCGGCACGGCGCCGGTCCCACATTGATCGAGGCGCTCACCTATCGGTTGAGCGATCACACCACCGCGGACGACGCCAGCCGCTACCGGCCTGACGCACAAGTCAAGGAAGCATGGCGCCTTGAGCCCCTGCTGCGGATTCGAGAATTTCTGGTCACGCGCGGAGTTTGGGACTCGGCCAAGGAGCAGGATCTGCTGGAAGAATGCACGCGCAAGGTCGATGCGTCCGTGAGCGAATACCTGGCCAAGGCCAAACCTTCCACCGACGCCATGTTCGATCATCTCTTTGCCGTCCTGCCGGCGCATCTGCACGAGCAACGCCGCATCGCGCGCAAGTACGGCTCCAAGCACAGCGGTCATTGAATTGGCGAAGATAACCATGGTTGAGGCCATCGCATTGGCGCATGGCTGGGAGATGCAGCGCGACGCACTGGTGGTCGTCATCGGCCAGGATGTGGGTGCCAACGGCGGGGTGTTCCGAGCCACCGCGGGGCTGCAGGAACGCTTCGGCAAAGACCGGGTTCAGGATACGCCGCTGGCTGAAGCGACCATCGCGGGCATGTCGGTGGGCATGGCGACGCATGGCTTGAAGCCGGTCGCGGAAATTCAGTTCATGGGATTTCTGTATCCGGCCTTGGATCAGATCGTGAACCACATGTCGCGCATGCGTAACCGCACGCGCGGCCGCCTGAGCTGCCCGGTGGTGATGCGCATGCCGCACGGCGGCGGCATTCACGCTCCCGAACATCATTCGGAGAGTACGGAAACCATGCTGTGCCACATTCCCGGCATACGCGTGGTGTGCCCTTCCTCGCCGGCGCGCGCCTACGGCCTGCTGCTGGCAGCCATCCGCGACCCGGACCCTGTAATGTTCTTGGAGCCGGTACGCCTGTATCGCGCCATGCGCCAGGAGGTGAGCGACAATGGTGAGGCTCTGCCGCTGGATCGGTGTTTCATATTACGCGAGGGCAGTGACCTCACCATGGTCACCTGGGGCGCCATGACCATGGAAACGCTGCGCGCCGTCGCCGAACTCGACAAGCGCGGGATCAGCGCCGAGCTCATCGACCTCGCGACCTTGAGCCCGATCGACATCGACACCATCTTGGAGTCGGTGGCAAAGACCGGCCGGCTGCTGATCGTGCATGAGGCGGCGCGCAATGTCGGTGTCGGCGCCGAGGTCGCCGCGCTGGTTGCGGAGCACGGCCTCTATGATCTGCAAGCGCCCATTCGCCGCGTCGCCGGCTTCGATACCATCATGCCGCTGTTCAAGCTGGAGCACGATTATATTCCGAGCGTGCAGCGGATCATCGACGCCGCGGAACTTACATTCGCCGACTGAAGGAACCCAAGGCTGTTCAATGAGTACATTCAGGCTTCCTGATCTGGGAGAAGGCTTGGCCGAAGCCGAGATCGTCGAGTGGCATGTCAAGGTGGGCGATCACGTGCGCGTCGACCAGCCCATGGTATCGGTGGAAACCGCCAAGGCCGTGGTCGAAGTGCCGGCGCCCTTCAGCGGCGTGGTGACCGCCCTGCGGGGAGCGCCCGGCGACATCGTGCTTACCGGCGCGCCGCTCATCGAGTTCGATTCCGGAACCGTGGTCGGCAGCATGCCCGCGACAGCCACGGAGGAATTCGTGGAATCGGCCAGCGTCGGCAACGGCCGCAATCACGGCAGCACCCGCGGCCGCGCCGTGCCCGCGGCCCGCGCGCTGGCCAAACGGCTGGGCGTCGAGCTCGCGTCGGTCCAAGGCGGCGGCCGTGCTGGATTGATCACCTTGGACGATGTCCTGCAGCACGCCAATATTTCGGCCACCACGAACTTCGCGCCCACCACGAACTTCGCGCCCGCCACGAACGGCGCCTCTGCGTCGCCGGGCGCCCGCGCCATCGCCGCCGCCGGCCCCGCCGACGGCAGCGTCGAGCCGCTGCGCGGGGTGCGACGCGCGATGGCGCAGAGCATGTCTTTGTCGCGCGATCAGGTGGCCGGCAGCACGGTGTGCGACGACGCCGACATTCATGCGTGGAAGCAGCGCGGCGACTACATGCTGCGGCTAATCCGGGCGCTGATCGGCGCCTGGCATGCGGAGCCTGCGCTCAACGCCTGGTACGATTCGGTAACCCAGTCGCGAATCCTGGTCGCGCACATCGATCTCGCGATTGCCGTCGATACTCCGGGCGGACTCACCATTCCGGTGCTGCGCAACATCGAGCAGAAAACGCCGGATGAGTTGCGCGCAGCCGTGGCCCAGCAAAAGGACGCCGCGCATAGGCGCAGCACGTCGCCGGCGGATTTGCGCGATTTCACACTGATGCTGTCGAATTTCGGCACTCTCGCCGGCCGCTACGGAATCCCGCTGGTGGTGCCGCCGGCGGTGGCCATCTTGGGCGCGGGCAAAGTGCGCGACGATGCCGTAGTCGTCGCGGGCGCCGTGCACGCACATCGCCGCATGCCGCTGTCGTTGAGCTTCGATCACCGCTGCATCACGGGCGGCGAGGCGTGCCGATTCCTGGCCGCCGTCATCACCGACCTCGAAAAGCCGGACTAACCCAGGAAATGACCATGTACCAGGCTTCCTCAGAACAACATCGCAAGATCGTCGCCGCCGTGGTGCGATTCGGCGTTCGGCCGCCCAAAACCATGCGCAACTTGGACTGGCCGCGATTTCTACGGGCGTACTACGCCAATGTGGATGCAGAAGACCTCGCCGCGCGCGACCCGAAGGAATTGGCCGGCGCCGCCCTGTCGCACTTGAAGTTCGCGCAGCGTCGCGGACGCTCCGCCCTGGTGCGGGTATTCAACCCGACGCTGCGCGAGCATGGGTTTACCTCGCCGCACACCGTCATCGAGATGGTGAACGACGACATGCCCTTCCTCGTCGATTCGATCAACCTGGCACTGACCCAGCGCTCCCTCACGCTGCATTTTCTTGCACATCCGATCTTCGCTGTATCGCGCGACAGGTCGGGCGGTCTGCTCGAGTTGCGCGGGCGCAGCGAGCAGCAACCCGCCGGCAAGAAGCCGCGGCTGGAGTCGTTTCAGCACATCGAAGTGGATCGCATCGTCGATCCTGAGGTGTTCAAGTCGCTCGCGGCGCAAATCGAACGCAGCATGCGCGACGTGCGGGTCGCGTGCGCGGACTGGGCTGCGATGCAAGATGCGGCGCGCACGACGGCGCAGGAATTGAGCACCTCGAGCGCGCGCGCCGACCCCAGCGATATGAGCGAAGCGGTGGCGCTGCTCACCTGGATGGAAAACCGGCACTTTACTTTCTTGGGCTATCGCGAATATCGGCTGCGAGGGCGCAAGGGCCGCGAAGTGCTTTCGCCCATGGAGGCCACCGGCTTGGGGCTGCTGCGCAGCGGCCACAATCAGCCCGACCCTCGCAACCGCATTCTGCCGGCCGACATTCGGCGCCAAAGCCGCTCCCGCGATATCGTGCTCGTCACCAAGGCGAATCTGGAGTCGACCGTTCACCGCCCGGGCTACTTGGACTATGTTGGAGTCAAGCATTTCGATGCGAAGGGCCGACTGATCGGCGAGAAGCGCTTCCTGGGGCTGTGGACCTCTGCGGCCTACAGCTCCAACCCGCGGGAAATTCCCGTGCTGCGGCATAAGGTCGCGCAGGTGGTGGATCACTTCGCCTTGGCGCCGGACAGCCACGACGGCAAGGCGCTGCAGCACATCCTTGAGTCCTTCCCTCGCGACGAGCTCTTCCAAGCAAGCGTCGCCGAGCTCAATCGGATCGTCACCGGGATATTCGGCCTGCAAGAGCGCCCGCGGGTTCGCGTGCTGCTGCGGCGCGACCCGTTTCGAAGGTTCTATTCCTGCCTGGTGTTCGTGCCGCGCGAGAAATACAACACGCAGGTCCGCCAACGGATCGAGAAGGTCATCGCCGAGGCATTTTCCGCGTATGGCATGGAGTCGCAGGTGCAGATTGCCGAATCGAACCTCGCGCGCATTCATATCGTGGCGCGTACCAGGCCCAGCGACGAGAACCGCATCGATGCCGACACCTTGGAGCGCCGCGTCGCCGCCGCAGTACGTTCGTGGCTGGATGGATTCAAGACCGCTTTGCTGGCGCGCCTCGACGAGGCTTACGCCTTGCAGCTGTTCGAGAAGTATGCGCAGGCCTTTCCGGCGGCGTACACGGAGGATTTCCTCGGCGACGCCGCCGCGCTCGACGTCTCTTTTCTCGAGGCCGTGGAGAAGGAACCCAAGCGCCTGCATCTGGACATCTACCGCCCCGATCCGCGGCGCAAGGACAAATTCTTCCTCAAGATATTCCGCGACCAGGATGCGATTCCGATATCCGACCTGTTGCCCATGCTCGAGAACATGGGACTCAAGGTGATCGCCGAACGGCCCTATGAGCTCGAGTTCCCCGCCGGCCGCCGCGCCTGGATTCAGGACTTGGAACTGCTGATGCAGGCTTCCACGCTGACGCAATTCGAGTCTTTGGAGCGCGAGATCAAGAGCGCTTTTAGCGCCGTCTGGACCGGGCGCATGGACAACGACAGCTTCAATCAGTTGACGCTTTCCGCCGGCATTCCGTGGCGCATCGTCATCGTCATGCGCGCCTATTGCCGCTACCTGTTGCAGACCGGGTTGCCGTTCAGCCCGGGCTATATCGCCCAGGTCCTGGTGAACAACGCGCCCATCGCGCGCCTGCTGGCCGATCTGTTCGTGGCGCGTTTTACTCCGGAGATTGCGCCGTCAGTGCGGCAGGGCACATCGGCACGCCTCGATCGGCGCATCCAGGCGGCGCTCGAGGCCGTGACACTTTCAGATGAAGACCGAATTCTGCGCGCCCTATGGAACGCCTTGTCTGCGACGGTGCGCACCAATGCCTACCAGCCCGGCCGCGACGGGCAGTTCAAGGAATATCTGTCCTTCAAGATCGAGAGCCAGCAGCTGCGCGAGCTGCCGCTGCCGAAGCCGCTGTTTGAGATTTTCGTCTTCTCGCCGCGCATGGAAGGAGTGCACCTGCGCATGGGTTACGTCGCCCGCGGCGGCATTCGCTGGTCGGATCGCCGCGAGGATTTTCGCACCGAAGTGCTCGGGCTCATGAAAGCGCAGAACGTGAAGAATACCGTGATCGTTCCCGTGGGAGCGAAGGGGGGATTCGTCGTCAAGCGCCTGCCGGCCGAGCGCGATGCGCAGCTGGCCGAGGTGATCGCTTGCTATCAAACGCTGATCAGAGGCCTGTTGGATATCACCGACAACATCGTCGACGACAAGATCATCGCCCCGCCCTGCGTGGTTCGCCACGATCGTGACGACGCCTACCTCGTGGTCGCCGCGGACAAGGGGACGGCGACTTTCTCCGACATCGCCAATGCGCTCTCGGAGGAATACCGCTTCTGGCTCGGCGACGCCTTCGCCTCCGGCGGATCGGCCGGCTATGACCATAAGAAAATGGCCATCACTGCGCGCGGCGCCTGGGAGTGCGTGAAGCGTCACTTCCGCGAGATGGGGGTCGACATCCAGCGCAAGGACTTCACGGTCGTAGGAATCGGCGACATGGCGGGGGACGTCTTCGGCAACGGCATGCTGCAATCGCCGCACATCCGTCTGGTCGCCGCCTTCAACCACCAGCACATCTTTATCGATCCGCAGCCGGATCCGGCGCGCTCCATGCGCGAGCGCGAGCGGTTGTTCAAGATGCCGCGCTCCAGCTGGGAAGACTATTCGCGTGCTGCGATTTCAAAAGGCGGCGGAGTCTATGCGCGAAGCGCGAAGAGCCTGACGCTGTCGCGCGAGGCGCAGCTGCTGCTCGAGCTTCCCGCCCAGGTCACGCCCAACGAAGCGATCAAAGCCATCTTGAAGGCGCACGTCGATCTGTTTTGGAACGGCGGCATCGGCACCTATGTGAAGGCAACCTTCGAAAGCCACGGCGACGTCGGCGACCGCAGCAACGACGCGGTGCGGATCGATGCCCGCGAATTAAACTGCAAGGTCGTCGGCGAGGGCGGCAATCTCGGATTGTCGCAGCTCGGGCGCGTCGAATTCGCGCGGCGCGGCGGCCGTCTCAACACGGATTTCATCGACAATTCTGCGGGCGTGAATTGCTCGGACGTCGAGGTGAATTTAAAGATCTTGCTGAACGGCGCGCTGCGCGCCGGCGACATCACCCGCGCGGGCCGCGACCGCTTGCTGGTGAAGATGACCGATGAAGTCGCCGGCCTGGTGCTGCGCAATAATTACTTGCAGGGTCAGGCGATCAGCACCAGCGAGTTCCAATCGAAGGAACGGTTGAGCGAGATCGCCTACGTGATCCGTGCGCTCGAGCGTTCCGGGGATTTGAACCGTGCACTCGAATATCTGCCCACCGAGGAGGAGATCGCGGAACGCCGCAAGGCCGGCGAAGGCCTGACGCGCCCTGAACTTGCCATCACCTTAAGCTACGGCAAGATCTGGCTGTATCGGGCGCTCATTCAGTCAAACGTACCCGAAGATCCTTATTTATCGACCGAATTGGCTCGATACTTCCCCGCGCCGGTGCAGAAACGCTTCGCCCTGCGCATCAAACGCCACCGCCTGCGGCGCGAGATCATCGCTACCGCTATCACCAACAGCTTGATCAACCGTATGGGACCGGTGTTTCCGGTGCGCGCTCAAGACGACACCGGCGCGGATCCTGCCGCCATTGCGCGTGCCTACAGCATCGCCCGCGAGGTATTCGCGGTACGTGACATCTGGGCGCAAATCGAACTACTCGACAACCGCATTCCGGCCGCCGTGCAGTACACAGCGATGTTTCAGACCACGCGCCTGCTGCAGCACATGACCTACTGGCTGCTCGAAAATCGGCGCGACGACCTGGATATTGAGCGCGCCGTGCTGCGCTATGCCGCCAAAGTGACGGAGCTGTTCCGCGAGCTTGGGCAGGTGTTGAGCCCCACTGAGCAGGCGCGTCTGGGCGTGCAGCGCTCGCAGTTGATCGAGCAGCATGTACCGGAGCATCTGGCGTCGCGCATCGCTTCGCTCGAACCGCTGCATTGTGCCTTGGACTTGGTCGAGGTCGCCATGTCATCGCGGTTGGACATCGGCTACGCCGCCGCGGCCTATTTCGATCTCGGCGAGCGCATCGGCTTGACCTGGATCAAGGAACAAATCGAATGCCTGGCGGCGGACGGCCATTGGCAGGCGGTGGCGCGCGGAACCATGCGCGACAATTTGTACGAACTGCAGCGCAAAGTCACCGGTGCCGTGCTGGCGTGCAAGGGGCGAGATGCCGGCGCTCGCGTCACCCAATGGATCGCGCGTCACGTAGGCCCAGTCGAGGCATTGAAGCGGGTCGTCGTCGATCTGCGCACCGGCTCGCCGCCGGATTTCGCGACCCTGTCCGTTGCATTGCAGGCAGTCAGGCGCCTCGCGCAGGATTGACAGTGAAAGGTCAACCCACTGCTTTCGGCAGGGACTACCTGCAGGATCGCCTGATGAGTGAATTCGCGCTGGTCAGGCATATTGGCATCGTGGTCGAGTCCGCCGATGATTCCGGTGTCGTCTTGCGCGCACCGCTTGCGCCCAATGCCAACTACAAGGGCACGGCCTTCGGCGGCAGCCTGTATTCGCTGGCGGTGCTGACCGGGTGGGCCTGGGTTACACGTTATCTCGCCGCGCGCGGCGTGCCCGCCGATGCCGTCATCCAGGAATCCAGCACGCGTTTTCTGGAGCCCGTCAAAGGCGAACTGCGCGCCAGAGCGATTGCGCCACCGCAGGCCGAAATCGACAAATTCCGCAAAATGCTGCAGCGAGCGGGAAGAGGACGGATCCGCCTGCATGTCGACATACACTACGACCTGACGCCGGCCACGCTGTTCGAGGGTGTGTTTGCCGCTGCCATTCGTCAACAGGAGGGATCGTGCCCGGAAAATTGATCTTGGTCCGCCACGGACAGAGTATTTGGAACGTGCAGAACCTCTTTACCGGCTGGCACGATGTTGACCTGAGCGATCTAGGGCGCCTGGAGGCAGCGCAGGCGGGGCGCGAATTACAGCGTGAAAAAATCGAGCCGCATATCGCGTTTACCTCTGTGCTCAAACGCGCCATCCGCACACTGTGGCTGATCCTGGATACCACCGACCGGATGTGGATGCCGGTGGAGCGCAGCTGGCGCCTCAATGAGCGGCATTACGGCGACCTGCAGGGGCTCGACAAGGCGCAGACTGTTGCGAAACACGGCGAGCAGCAAGTCAAGATATGGCGTCGCAGCTACGATATTCCGCCACCGCCATTGGGATTGGACGACCCTCGACATCCGCGATTCGATCCGCGATATGCCGATGTCGATGCCGCATTGCTGCCTGCGTCGGAGTCGCTCAAGGACACATTGTCGCGCGTGCTGCCGTACTGGGAGTCGCACATCGTCCCGGAACTTCGCGCCAATAAGAACGTACTCATCGTCGCACATGGAAATTCCCTGCGCGCACTGGTCAAGATGCTCGACATAATGTCCGAGAGCGACATTGTGGAATTCAACATTCCGACCGGCGTCCCGATACTGTACGAATTGGACGATCAGCTGCAGTCTCTCGGCCGCCGCTTCTTGGGCGACCAGGCCGCCATCGCTGCGGCTCAAGACGCTGTGCGCCGGCAAACCGAGAAAAAATAGCGCCCGCGGCCGGCGCGGGCAGCGGACTAAGAGTCGGGGGCGATGGCGAGCTTGAGGCCGGACAGCTCGTCCGTGAAATCCACCTGGCAGGACAGGCGCGAGACCGCCTCGCGGAAATCGGGCAGTTCCTTCAGCAATTCCAATTCGTCGCTCTGCGGTTTCGGCAAACGGCCGGCCCAGCTGCCATCAACATACACATGGCACGTGGCACAGGAGCACAGGCCGCCGCAAATCGCGGCCACGCCGTAGTCAAGCTCGCGCAGAATCTCCATGACTTTCAAGCCGGGCTTTGCCTCGATGTCATGTTCTTTTCCATCCCGGTCCACTACGATCATCCGCGCCATTGACGTCTCCGTTAAGTACCCGCATGGGCTTCGACACTAGGCCCGGTAGTGTGCCGGAACTTAAGTGGTCCGACTACTTTGATGCGTAAGCCGCGCCGCAATCAGCCGCGCCCGGTCGGCGACCACGCCGGGCTCTGTTTGCGCGGCCTCGCTGCGTTGCTCATCTGAGCGGCCACCGACCGCGCCGTCGGCGCGGCCTTCACGGGTTAGATTTAAGTAAAGTTCGCTCCACAACAAGCAAACGTAATCGTAAAGCCATCCCAACAGGCGCAGCCGCATATATTCATTGCCGGTCGGCGCACGGCCCAAATAGTCTCTCAGAAGGACGTGCTGCAGCGAATCCTCGAGATCATTGTTGGCGCTCCAGCCGGCCAGATCCCACAGTGGATCCGACGCATGCGCATACTCCCAGTCGAGCACGGTCAATGAGTCGCCCCGATCGATGACATTGAGCGCATGCAAGTCGCTGTGGCACAACACGGGAGTCACCGTCGGCAGCAACGCCAATAGGTCCAGTTGCAGCAAAGCCGCCGGCCGCAATGCCGCTCCGGCGCCGCCCTGTGCCCCCCACGAGTAATAATCAATCCACTTCGCCGGCGACATCAGGCGGGGCGGCGGCGGCACCGGCAACGCATGGATGCGCCTTGCAAGGGCGGCCATCCTCGAAATATTCGCTGGCCGGCCCGCATCCGCCGGACTCCACGTCCGGCCCGCTTGCCAGCGGGTAATGAGAATTCCGTGCATGGGATCGAAGTACTCGACTACGGGCGCGAGATCCGCGGCGGCGGCGAGTTCCAGCACCCGCGCCTCCCACTCGCGATCGACCCCCGAGTCGTATGGACTCGCGGCCGCCACCCGCACGGCGTAGGTCACGCCGTCGCGCAGCACCCGATAGGTTTCATTGACAAGCCCGCCTCTCAGACGATGAATATCTGGTTGCCCGGTGCCCGGCACATGCCGCAGTGCGAGGCGCTGCAGTTCACCCGGCAGCATGCACTGCCGCCGGTGTCGTTCGACGCCACTGCCGCATGCCGATCACGATCAACACCAGGTATAGGGCGAACAACAGCATCGTCAGGTAAAGACGCCGGTTCAAATACAGGCACAGGCTCACGGAATCTATCACCAGCCACCAGTACCAGTTCTCGTACACTTTGCGCGCCACCAAGAAGGTCGCGAACACGCTCGACCACGTCACCAGGGAGTCCATCAAGGGCCAAGCCGCCGGGGTGAATCGCCGCAAGAAATACCAATTGATCAGCGACAGGCAGATCACGCCCAGGAAACCGCTCAGGTGGCGTGACAGGGGCCAGCGGCATACCGCGAGCGCCGCGCCGGCCTTGCCCTGCTGCCATTGCCAATAGCCATAAACCGCCATGGCGGCGTAGAAGGCATTCAGCACGGACTCCATGTACAGACGCGCGCCGAACAGCACCCACACATACAGACAGGAACTGACGAACGCGGCGGCCCAGCACTCGAGACGCTGCCGAATTGCCAACACGAGATACACCACCGCCAGGACCGCCGCGACGATTTCGATCCAACTCGTGTCGCGGCAGGCACTCACGAGTTGAATCCATAGGTCGCGAATCACCGCGATGACAATCCCGGCAGCACCTTCATGACGAATACCAATTGCGGCCCGGCGGCGGCGGAGCGCGCCATCTCGTCGGCGAGAATCGCCATGAGCTGATCCAGCGGACCCCAAATCTGCGTCGACAGTGCATTGGTCTCGACGTCCAATCCCGCATGGGTATTCAAGCGGTCGATGAATGCTTGAATGGACGGCCGGTAATCGCCGGTTAACGGATACATGCTGATTTCGACGGCCGCGCGCATTGCTGCTACCTACTCCCTACGCCGGCATTAACCGGGTCAGGTTCAACGGGTTCGCAGGCCAATCGAGTAGTCGATCACCCGCGTCTCAGGCCTTTCAAAGACCACCCCAGGGTTGGGGCAAGTGTAGCCTGTGGCCCCGAGGCGTGCAAAACTGAGGCAACCAGCAGCGGAGAGATCCTTGCGCATATTCCAGGTAGACGCATTTACGGCGACACGATTCACCGGCAATCCGGCGACCGTAGTGCTGGACGCGGACGGTCAAAGCGACGCCACCCTGCTCGCTGTGGCCCAAGAGTTCTCGCACGCAGAGGCGGCGTTCGTGTTCGCCGCCACCGGTCCGGACCACGATGTTCGCCTGCGTTTCTTCAACGCGCGCAAAGAGGCGCCTTTTGTGGGGCACGCCACCGTCGCCGCGCATGCCGTGCTGCTCGCCTTGGGAAGACGCAGGCTGGGTGTGTGGCGGCAGCACTCAGGAACCGGCGTCATCGAGGTCACGGCAACCGCCGCTGCACCGCCAGCAGCCGCCGCTGCCAAGACCCTGATCGAGTTTCGCCAGACCGCACCGGAGTTGCATGCCCCGCTGCCGTTCAAGACCACACTGCGGGTTGCCGAAGCCCTGCATCTGCCGGCGACGCAGCTGCACGAAATCATGCCGGCGCGCATCGCTCGTAAAGGCAGCGCGCGGCTGCTGGTGCCGATTGCCGATCCCCGGCAACTAGACAACCTGGCGCCGAACTTCGAGACGCTGCTGCAGCTTGGCAATGAGATCGGTGCGGAGGGCTTCTTTGTTTTTGCATTGAATCGAAGCATGGAAGAATGGTCGACTGAATCGCGCATGTTCTGTCCGGCTCTCGGAATCCCGGAAGATCCTGTCAGCGGCAACGCACACGCCATGCTGGCGGCGTATTTGTGGGATCTCGGTCAATTCGGCAAGAATTCCTCGACATTCGTCGGCCACCAGGGCCGGCAAATGAAGCGGCCGGGACAGGTTAACGTGCGTCTGGACGTCGATAAAGGCAGCCTCATAGCCGCGCATATCGGCGGCACGGCTGTCATCGTCAGCGAGGGGACGCTGGCACTGTAAAGTCTGTGCGGGGTCTCGTGCAAAAGCCCAACGGCGGGGCCTTCAGTCAGCCCCGCCGGTTAAAGTCCCATGACTCCGCAGGCGCTAGCCGGTATTCGCCGCCGGCATGTCCAGTTTCAAAGACGTCGCCAATGCTTGGATTTTCGACTTGACGTCCTTGGCAGTGCCCACCGCTTCATCTAGATTGCCGGCCGCAAAAGCCGCCTGTGCCTTGGACCAGAGCGTGGTCGCGTCGCCCAGGCCGCTGTTCGCCCCAGCCAAATCGATACCGGCGGCCATTTTCTTGTTGGACTTCTTACCCAGCATGTCGATGCGGGCCTGAATGGCGGTGACTTCCGCAGGCAATGCCGCGGCGAGCCGACTCCATTCCTCGTTGAGCAACTTTAGGATTTCGTCTTTCTTGGCGGCTGCGGCCGTCGCCAGGTCCTGCGCCGCGCTCAGCACAGCGGGTGCTCCGGTCACAACCGCGGCATAGTCCTGCTTGTCGAAGGAAGCCTTCAACGCAGCGAGCTTGGATTGAACCTCTGCCAACTGATCCGGCACGTACTTCGCCGCTTCTGCCGATGCCGCAGTCACTGTCGCATCGATGTCGCCAATCAGCTTCTGCGCGGGCTCCTTTTGGCCGGCGCATGCCGCCAGGAAGATCGCGGCCATGGAGATCAATGCGTAGCGACTGATTCGTTGGGTTACTTGCATGGGGGATTTCCTCGTCCAGGTTGCGGAACAGACCCGCAGAGTCTAGCTCATTTCGCGGCGTGCGCGTTCCAGCCACTCGGCCTGAGCCTTGCGATAGTGCGCGGGACCGAGCCGGGCGCCGTCCAACAGATCCTTCAATACGCGATGCGCTTCCGGCAAATCACCGCGCCGCTTCAGCAGCAAACCATAGCGCAGTCGCGCTTCGGCGCCGGGATATCCGCCAGCCAAGGCCGCGTAAGCGCGTTGCGCCTCATCGAGGGCGTCCTGCGCCTCGAGAGTACGCGCGTATAAGAGCTGCGCGTCCGGTGACCTGAACTCCGGATTCTGCAGCGTCAATCGCTCCAGAGTTGCCCGCGCGGCCGTGAAATCCTGCTTGCCGAACTGCGCCCGCGCCAGGCCCAGCAACAAGGTCGGATCGTGCTCGAAAATCCCTCGCAGCCCCCCCTGAGATGCCTCGATGGCCGCATCGAACTGACCGCGGCCGTGCAACTCCTCAGCCAGCCGGCGGCGCGCATCCACATTGCCGGATATTTCCACCTCGGCGCTGGCACGGCGCAGTTCTCGATCCGGATCCAGCATGCGCCGAACGCCGGACTGGGCGCGGCGCGCGGCTCTTCCTCCCATCAGTACCGGCAGGACTTCGACCGCGACATAGGCCAGAGAGCCGACCAGCGGCAACAACGCGATGGCCCAGATCCAGAGCATGTTCCTTCCTGTCTTAATCACGTGCACGATCAAGCCGGCCTGTACCAGGATTGACAGAATCGGAATGAGGTACAAGGCGGTCAGCCTCCCATTGCGCGGCGACTCGCGCCATTGAGCGCATTGTAGCTAAAAACGCCGCAACCAAAGGATGGCGGGATGGACCCTGGTGCGGCGCGGCGCAACGGGCTCGTTTCGGTCAGCGCGCATCGGTCAGCGCGCATCGGTCAGCGCACATCGGCCAGGGCGCGCTTCGGCTAGCGCTCCGCTACACGAATCTTGCGTTCCACTTCGCGGCAACGGGTCCAACCGATATTCGACAAGGAATATCCCAACACCCGCTGCGAGCGCGCGTCGACCGTAACCTCCATCTCGCAGCCATGGAAGCCGGTCGGGGCGCCCTCGGGCTTTTGCGGAAGAAACCAGACGTACACCCACTTAGTCGATGACTGATCGATTTTTCGCGGTTCACCGAACGCCTCCTGCAGCCGGCTCACCGGCTTGCCGACAGTGTCGGCGGCAATGCGGGGCACCGAGCGGACCGTGTACCCGGAATGGCCGCAACCGGCCAGCATCAACGCCGGCGCCGAGATTCCCAGCGAAATCGCCACCGCAATGACACGCAACATAACGCGATCCTAGGTTTGCTTTCCGAGGATCGCAGTCTTGCCGCCCGCACCGGCGCTTGCCGCAGACTCAGGTCGCAGAATAGGAATCTAAGGGCAATGCGCGCCGATTATGTAAACGCAGGCCGTGCGTCATGCCGCGCGGCAGATCTTCCGGATGGTGAACCGCGACGATCAGGGTCATGCGTTTCATCAGCCGTGCCAGCAGTCGCTTCATGATGCCGCGCTGCTTGGGATCGAGACCGGTCAATGGCTCATCCAGCAGCAAGATGCGTGCATCAGCCGCCATCGCGCGCGCGATGAGGGCGCGTCGCAGCTGACCATAAGACAACTCGCGCGGACGCCGCTTGGCGACGGACTTGAGGCCGAAGAACTTCAGCCAGCGCTGCGCAGCCTTGCGGTCGTGCGCGGTGGGTTCATCCACGAGTCCGATGCTGGCGTACCGACCGCTTGCAACCAAATCCATGACGCTGACGTCGACGGCATAGTCGCTTTGCAACTCAGGGGAGACATAGCCGATGCGCCGCTTCCATTCCGCTATCGGCGCACCCTTGGAAAATCCGCGGCGCTCGATCACTCCGCCCAGAGCCGGCGACAAATCTCCGTATAGGAGCTTCAAAAAACTGGATTTTCCGGCGCCGTTTGCGCCGTACACCGCCCAGTGCTCGCCCTTTCGCAATTGCCAATTGAGATCGCGCAGCACCAGGCGATACTCGACGTACAGATCCACGTGCGTCAAGTGCACCAGCACCGGCGCGCGCGCCCTGGTAACGCGGCCGCGCGGCCCCGCAGCTTTGCGCGCTTCACCGGCCGGGCCGGTTAGGCGCTTGAGGTCCGATGGGCGAAGGCGTTTGATCGAAGCCACCCTGCCCTGCTCGAGCTCGAGCAGGCACCGGGTTGCGCGCGGCACATCGGCCGCCCGATGCGCCGTCGCCACCCACGACTGGCCGCGGCGCAATGCGCCGTTCAACACTGCATCGATGCGCCGACGATAGTGCGCGTCGAGCCCGTTATACAGTTCGTCCAGCAACAGCCAATCCGGATTCTGCACCAGCGCGCGCGCCAACAACGCCAGACGTTTCTGCCCGTAGGACAGCGACAGGAATTCACGCGATGCGTGACTGGACAAGCCACAGCTCCGTAATATGGCGCTCACCCGCTGGGCCTGCCGGGGCGTGATCGGCAGCAGCAATAAATCCGAGCGGTGCAATCCGGTCGCGACTAAATCGCGTACCCGCAAATTCCAGCCATAGCGCGCATATTTGTCCTGCTGCTCGGCGCCGATGTAGGCAATGCGGCCCTTGGCGTCGATCAGATCGACAGGGCGGCGGCCGACGAGAAAATATCGCCCTGCTGATTTCTCGCCGGCTGCGCGCTGCGCAGCCGGGCTCTCCCCAGATGCCCTGTGCCGGGCCACATTCTTTCCGTCCGGTGTAGGCCAGACATCGCCCGCCAGCAGCTTGAGCAGCTGCGTTTTACCGGCGCCGTTGTCGCCCAGCAGCGCCCATCGCTCGCCCGGGCACAGGCGCCAGGTAACCTTGCGCAGCGCCCAAGTTGCGCCGCGCCGCACGCTTACCGCGTGCAGCTGAATCTCCAGCCTGGCCTTCATGGGCTGCCGGTGCGCCAGAGGCCGTCAGATTGACTGACCCGATTCTCGCGCGCCAGCTTGATCAAGTGTGCCTCCAGCGTCAGCCGAGCCCAGCGGTGCCGATCGGCGGGTACATCGTCGTACACCACCGCAGTCAGTTCATCAATCGAGGCGGCGCTGAATCCCTGCAGACTGCGCAGCACCTTCGCCTCTCGGGCCAGCCGGTGCGCGCGCAGCGCCTGGAGCATCTCCTTGCCGTGCTCTATGAGATCCCCGTGCCCCGGCGCGATGCGCTCGAAGGACTGCGACTCGAGCTTACCGATGGAATGCAGGTATGCGGACATGTCGCCGTCGGGCGGCAAAATCACCGGCGTCACTCCTTCGAGCACATGGTCGCCGGTAAACAGCAGCCGCTCCTCTTCCAGCAGATAGCACACGCAATTAGACGCATGCCCGGGAGTGTGTATCGCAATCAACCGGCATTCGCCCAGTTGCAGCAGCTCGCCGTCGCGGGGGGGATGTTGCGAGGTGAACGTCGTGTCCTGCCGGCCATCGCCGGGCGGCGGCAAGCCGATGAGCCGCGCGCCGGTGCGCTCGGCGAGCCGCTTTGCCAGCGGCGAATGATCCGGATGAGTGTGAGTCACGATGATCCAGCGTATGACGGGACCGGCCGCGGTCAAAATCGCATCCAAGTGCAGGTCATCGTCCGGCCCCGGATCGAGTACCGCCACCTCTCCCTGTCCAATCAGGTAGGTATTCGTCCCCGGTCCGGTCATGAGTCCCGCGTTGGGGGCAACGATCCGGCGCACGGCCCGCCCAAGGGACACAGGATTACCTGGCACGAGTTGGCTTCTGGCTTGCATGAAAATTAATTTTTTCGGTAAATGGCCGTTGAACGCGTGCCAAGGCCCGCGCGCCCGTATTTGCGGGTATTGGGCTTTTCGGTGACGTCGGTCGCATTTTGACATAGTTGCGATGGGCAGCGGAGCCGCTACACTGGAGGCATGTCAAAGTCGCCGAACGCCAGACGAATTGGTGGTCCTCTGTCTTGGGAACAATTGGCACGCCCTGATACGGAACAGTGTCAACGCTTCTTGGCCGAGTCGCTGTCGCTGTTGCTCGCAGATTTATTGCGCTCGGTTTTATCGGATGCAAGCCCCGCATTGCCCGCGGACGAAGCCGCGGTCGAGCGCTATCGCAATCTCGCCGACTCGCTTGCGGATGGCGAATCGCGCCGCCGCACCAGCTTAGGGATTACGCGAGCGGGACTCGCCAAGCGCTGCGTCACCTGGTTGAAATTACTGCTGACTCCGTTGCCGAGCGCTCCTGCCACGGCGCCGATGCGTGAATTCGTCGATGCCTTGGGGTTGTTCCCAGCACTCTTCGACAGCGAACCATCGGCCCGTTCACGCCGGGCTCGCTTAACCTGGCTCCTGACGCATGACAGGCGCCTGGACGCTAGCACGCGCGAGGCCGCCACGGCCCTGATCGAGGCCTGCGAGCACTTAGGGGTTCTCCTCTGGCCGGACGCCGAGACCGCTTGAACAACCAGACGCGCTTAGCGAGCGCTAAGCGAGCGCTAAGCGCGTGCATTTACTTTTCAAAGGCCTGAACAGGCGTATAATACGCGGTTAGCCTGTTGAGCTTACGCGCCCTGGGTTTTATGTGAATGCCGGAGCTTTTGAATGCAAACACCTCCCACACCTGAAACTGAAGATGTAGCAGCGCCCGCCCCCGATAAGTCGCGCTTCAAATTTCAGAAATTGCTGCAGCCGTTCACGGTCGAGCGCGGCATTGCCACACCCATCATTTGGTTCTTGCTGGATTGGCTGGTGCTGGGCGTGTCTATTGCCAGCCTGCTGGTCGTTGACGCCTGGTGGGTGAAAATATTCGCCTCCCTGGTCGCAGCGCTGTGGATAGCCCGCCTGTTCGTCATCGGTCACGATGCCTGCCATGGGTCGTACACGCCCAACAAGACGCTCAATAAGTGGATCGGCAGAATCGCGTTCCTGCCATCGCTGACGCCTTACAGCCTGTGGGAGATCGGCCACAACCTGGCACATCACGGCTTCACCAATCTCAAGGGCCGCGACTACGTTTGGACTCCTTACTCCCCTGACGAATTCGCGAAGTTGCCCTGGATCCGCCGCCAACTTGAACGCATTTACCGCAGCGGCGTCGGCCAGGGCGTCTACTACATGATCGAGATGTGGTGGAAGAAGCTGTTCTTCCCCGGCCGCAAGCATGTGTCCAGCCGGCGCACCAGCTATACCTGGGACAGCATGCTGGTGGCGGCCTTCGGCATCCTCTGGGTCGGCGGCCTGATCATGTGGGGGGTTTACAGCGGCAAGTCGATCTGGTCGCTGCTGGTGTTCGGTTTTGTGGTGCCGTTCTTCGTTTGGAATTGCCTGATGGGTTTCGTCATCTACGTGCAGCACACTCACCCGCGGGTCGCCTGGTACGAGCGGCGCGACGAGTGGTCCGCGAATGCCGGCTACGCCACGACCACGGTGCACATCAAACTCATGCGGCCGCTCGACGGCTTGATCCACTACATACTCGAGCACGGCGCCCATCACGTGAACATGGGCATCCCACTCTATCGCCTCAAGGAAGCTCAGGCGCGGCTCACGGCCACGTTGGACGAGAGACTGAATTCCGAAGTCTTTTCGTGGCGTTACTACTGGAATACGGTGCGGCGCTGCAAGCTGTACGATTTTGCGCAGCACGCCTGGATGGATTTCGACGGGCGCGTTACCTCGGAGCCGTTGGTCCAAGTTCGCTAGCAACGTCATCCAGGCTCGACTTGACTCGCGCACCGTAGCGCGACCGGTGCCGGTTTATCCCAGGCTTCCCCTCTCACCCGTCGGCCGGTCAATGCCGGCGGGTTCAATTCAGTTGCCGGCGTGCTCAAGACTGTCCGCGGTGGTCGGCTCTTCTTGGCATCAGCGCGTGCCGGGATAGTTGACCCGTCATGAGTTTTGCGGCAACTTAAGAAGACACAACAAGTTCCCCTCACGGGGATTCAAAGGGAACTCGGGTTAGAGACCCGGGCTGCCCTCGCAACTGTACGCGGTGCGCCCTGCACCAGAGACCACTGGATCGACTTAGATCTGGGAAGGTGATGCAGGGACTTCAAGCCGCAAGCCAGGAGACCTGCTTGTCGTGGTCGCCCTTCGATGAGCCGGGGTGTGCTTATCGAGCGGAGTTTCCCGAGTGGCGACGGAGTGCGGCTGCGTGCGGTAACACCGAACGCGGTCGATGAAGTCGTCATAAGGGGAGCTGCGTCTTGAAATACCATCTGTTGCGTTCTGTATTGGTCGCGCCGTACGTGATCTTCTGTTTGGCGTTTTCCGGGGTCTCGTTGCTTAACCTCTCGCTCGCGCAAGCCGCGCGCGCAGAAACCAACGATGGCCCCTTCGACGAGATCGTGGTCGTCGCCAACCGCGCGCCCGAACCCCTGTCCAAGATCGGCAGTTCCGTCACCGTGCTGGACGCCGCGGCGATCAAGACCAGCCAGGAACCCGTCATCGCCGATCTGCTGGCGCAAACGCCCGGCCTTATCTTCGCGCGCGCCGGCGGGGTGGGCCAGCCTACGTCGGTGTTCATTCGCGGCGCGGAAAGCGCCCAGACCGTGGTTGTGATCGACGGCGTGCAATTGAACGACCCGTCCACCACCGGCGGTGGTTTTGACTTCCAGAACCTGCTGACGGGCGACATCTCCAGGATCGAGATTCTGCGCGGCGCGCAATCCACGTTGTACGGCAGCCAGGCAATCGGCGGTGTCATCAACATCGTGACCGCGGAGCCCACTGGGCCGCTCGGCGCGGGTATCACCGCCGAGGGAGGCTCGCACAATACCGGCTATGGCGCGGCCAATGTCGGCGGCAAAAGCGATTCACTGCTATGGCGCCTGGCCAGTAATTGGTTCGGTACTCGCGGCATCTCCGCCTTCGACGAAAGACTCGGCGGCAAGCTGCCGAACACCAGCCAGATCGGCGGCGGCACGGGGCAGCTGCGCTACGACTTCACTCCCGAACTGCAGGTTGACTTACGCGGCTACTACACCCAAGCGCGCACCGCTTTCGACGGCTACCAACCGCCCACCTATGCACTCGGCGACGACAATGAATACGGCGACAATAGCCAGGTTCTGGGCTATGCCGGTATCACCTTGAAGTCACCGGATCATAGCTTTGCGAACCGCGTGGCTTTCCAGTACACCAATACCGAGACGCGAAAATACGATCCGGACGCGCCGGCCAATCAGGGTAGCTCCAGCACCGAGACCTTCTACGGCATCGGCCGCAACCTGCGCGAGGAGTACCAGGGAACCTGGGAAATCTCGGCGCGCCTGCAGGCCGTGTTCGGCGCGCAGCACGAGCGCTCCACGCTGTCGACGGACTCGCCGGCCTTCGACTATGCGGGACCCGATCCTTTGGTGAATTCCGCGACTATCAACAGCGGCTATGCGCAGCTGCAAGCCGAAATCATCACGGGACTAACGCTGACCGCCGGCGGACGCTACGACAAGCACGACGTGTACGGCGGCCATTCCACGGGACAACTCGCCGCCGCATGGACGATTGACGACGGCCACACGCTGCTGCGCGCGAGCTTCGGGCAGGGCTTCAAGGCGCCCTCGCTTTACCAGCTGTACAGCAATTACGGCAACAAGGACTTGCAGCCCGAGCAGGCCAATAGCTGGGACGCGGGGATCGAGCACCACGCCTGGAATGACCGCGTGACGCTGTCGGCCACATACTTCAACCGCGACAGCCGCAATCTGATCGAGTTCTTCGATTGCTATACGCCCGGTCCGCTCTGCGCCACTGAGCCCTTTGGCTACTACGACAACATTGCGCGCGCCTCGGCGCATGGCGTGGAAATGCAGGCCGCCGTCAATCCCAGCGATGCGCTGAGTCTGTCGGCAAATTACACACTGACCGACACGGCGGATCGCACGCCGGGCTCCGTCACCTACGGCAATGAACTGCCGCGTCGCCCTAAGAATGCGGCCAATGTCTTGGCGACTTATCACTGGCCCGCGCGCTTGAGCACCGCCTTCGGCGCACGCTACGGCGGGCGCAGCTTTGACGACGCGGTCAACTCGATTGCACTCGGCGGCTATGTATTGCTCGATCTCAAAGTTTCCTACGCTATCTGGGACAGGTTCGAGGTGTACGGCCGCATCGACAACGCCACGGACAAGCACTATGAGACGGCCTATCGGTACGGAACCTATGGTCGTGTTGGATTCGCCGGCATTCGCGCGAGCTTCTGACGCCTGCGCGTTTTCTTGCCGGAAGGCAATTGTTGCCTTCCGGCCTCCCGCCCCCTCAGCCCAGCTGCTCCGCGTGGTGGCGCAGGTGATCCGCCATGAAAGTCTGAATGAAATAATAGCCGTGGTCGTAGCCCGGCTGCATGCGCAAATTCAACCTTTGACCCGACTTCGCGGCGGCGGCCGAGAATTTCTCGGGCAGCAGCTGCTCGACCAGAAACTGATCGCCCGTGCCCTGATCGATGAGAATGGTTCCGGCAAAAGACCGGCGTGCCACCAATTCGCTGGCATCGTATTCGCTCCAGCTGCGAATATCGCTGCCCAGATAATTGGTAAATGCCTTCTTTCCCCACGGACATTGCATCGGCGCCGCAATCGGCGCGAATGCGGACACCGATTTGTAACGCTCGGGGTTGCGCAAGGCACACACCAGCGCACCGTGGCCGCCCATGGAATGACCAAATATTCCGCTGGCATCCGCTCGCGCGGGAAGGCTCGCAGCCACGATCTCCGGCAGCTCTTTCGTCACATAGCTGTACATCCGATAGTACTGCGACCAGGGAGCCATGGTGGCGTCCACATAGAAGCCGGCCGAATATCCGAAGTCCCAGCTGTCGGCGTCACCCGGCAGGCGCGGCTCGCGCGGGCTGGTATCCGGCGCGATCAGCATCAGTCCCAACTCCGCGGCCGCCTGCTGCGCATGCGACTTGATGGGAAAGGTCTCCTCGGTGCAGGTGAGCCCGGACAGGTAGTACAGCACCGGCACCTTGCCGGTGCGCGCCTGCGGCGGGATATAGACCGAGAACTTCATGGGCCCGCGAACTTCGCGCGAGTCGTGTTTGTAGAACCGCTGCACCCCGCCGTAACAGGCATGCTCGGAAACCAATGTGGGTTCGCTCATCAGAACACCACTACGCTGCGGATCGATTCACCGGAATGCATGAGATCGAACGCCTTGTTGATGTCTTTGAGCGGCATCTTGTGGGTGATGAGATCATCGATGTTGATTTTACGATCCATGTACCAATCGACGATCTGCGGCAGCTCGGTACGGCCGCGCACGCCGCCGAACGCCGTTCCCTTCCAGACGCGCCCGGTCACCAACTGGAAGGGACGGGTGCTTATTTCTTTGCCCGCACCGGCGACGCCGACGATCACCGACACCCCCCAGCCGCGATGGCAGCACTCCAGCGCCTGCCGCATGAGATTCACGTTGCCCACGCACTCGAAACTGTAGTCCGCGCCGCCGTCGGTGAGCGCCACCAAGTGCGCAACCAGATCGCCTTCGATCTCCTTCGGATTCACGAAATGGGTCAGGCCGAATTTTTCCGCCAGCGCTTTGCGGCCGTTGTTGAGATCGACGCCGATGATCTTGTTGGCGCCCACCATGTGCGCGCCCTGCACCACATTGAGGCCGATCCCGCCCAAGCCGAACACCACGACGTTGGCTCCGGCCTCAACCTTGGCAGTATGAGTCACCGCACCTATTCCCGTGGTCACTCCGCAGCCGATGTAGCACACTTTGTCGAAGGGAGCGTCCTCGCGGATTTTCGCCAGCGCGATTTCCGGCAGGACCGTGTAATTCGAGAACGTGGAACATCCCATATAGTGGTGGATCTTGTCCTTGCCGATCGAAAATCGGCTGGTGCCGTCCGGCATCAATCCCTTGCCCTGGGTGGCGCGGATGGCGGTGCACAGATTGGTCTTGTGCGAAGTGCAGGACTTGCACTGCCTGCATTCGGGTGTGTACAGCGGGATGACGTGGTCGCCCTTGCGCAGCGTGGTCACCCCCGGCCCGACATCGACGACGATGCCCGCCCCTTCATGGCCCAAAATGACCGGAAACAAGCCCTCCGGATCGGCTCCCGAGCGGGTAAACTCGTCTGTATGACATACCCCGCTAGCCTTGATTTCCACCAGGACTTCACCCGCTTTAGGCCCCTCCAATTCCACGGTCATGATTTCCAAAGGTTTGTTGGCGGCTGTGGCGACGGCGGCTTGTGTCTTCATTAGCGGTTTTCCTGACATCTGTGGAACAATCAGGTCGCTACCCTAAAACAACCCGCGCCGACTTGGAAGCGGGTACAGGCTATTGCCATGAATATTGAATTTTCTCCGAACGAAGCGCGAATAATCGGCTGCCTGCTCGAGAAGGAAGTCACCACTCCCGATCAATATCCCCTGTCGCTGAATGCACTCACCAATGCCTGCAATCAGAAGACCAACCGCGATCCGGTGCTGGAATTGAGCGAAGCGCAGGTGCAGCAGGCGGTAGATTCTTTAATGAAGAAATACTTGGTGAGCGACAAGTCCGCGGGCTACGGCGGCCGGGTCACCAAGTACAAGCACCGCTTCTGCAACACCGAATTCGGTTCGCTCAAGTTCTCGAAGCAAGAACTCGGCATCATTTGCGTGCTGTTGCTGCGTGGAGCACAAACTCCCGGGGAACTGCGCGCGCGCACCAATCGAATGTGCGAGTTCGCCGATGCCGAGCAAGTGGAGGCGGCGCTCAAGACTCTGATGACCCGCGAGGATGGGCCCTTCATCGCCCGCCTGCCGAGAGCGGCGGGCGCACGAGAATCCCGCTACAGCCATTTGTTTTCCGGACATGTCGAGTCCGTGGAAGAACCTGTCGCCGACCATCCCGAAGAATTACCGGCGGGAGCCGCAACCTTGAGCCAACGTGTCGGCCGGCTCGAAGAAGCATTGCAGCAGCTGCAATCCCAGCTCGACGCGCTGACTTCGGAACTCGCGCGCCGCGCTCCCGGCGCACAGCCGCCCTAAAGGCAGCGGCATTAGCACGTAGTCGAGGCGGGCGGGACAAAGGTTGCGCTCGTCGCGGGATTCGCGGCCGCTGCCTGCTTGGCGATGCCCGCGCGTTCCTCCAGCCATTTGCCGAAGGAATCGATATCCGCGGCGCGCATGCCGTTCGCCGCCTCGCGATGGCTCTGCAACCACTTTTGCATTACCGACATGAGCTTGTCGGCCAGCAGCGGTTCGTGATTGAATAAATCCATATACGCGGCCTTCGCCTGATCCAGCCGGTCCGTCCCGACGAAGGCCTCGGCGCGGCCCTCGATGGCATCTAGGAGATCCGGCTTGATCGAAAGCGTATGGTTGTAATCGTCGATCGCTTCGTTAAATGCGCCGAGCTGCAAATGCACATAGGCCGCATTATTCCAAGCCTCGACCATGTCGCCTTTGTTGCTCAACGCCTCGGTGAATTGATCCAGTGCCTTGCCATAAGCGTCGTTCACCTTGTCCAAGGCATCGGCTTTCTTATCCGGGTTCGTCGCCCTATCCGCGACCTCTTGAAATTCACGGGCTCGATTCAGCGATTTGACCCCCGCCTTAAAGGCTTTTCTGGCGGCGGCATCCGGCTTCTCGCTTGTCGTCGGCGGCGATATGTCGCCCCCGGGGTGGGGCTGGTTCATGCCGTGCCCGCCGGGCACCTGACCCCCGCCGCCCGGGTACCCCTGAGCGCTGGCCGCCTGCATATCGGCGCCGCACCAGGTCAGTAAGGCAAGACAACAAAATACCGTCCGACGCATACCGCCCTCCGTGAGCCCGATTCTGGATTTGTGCAATACTCTATACATGCTGCGCAATTTTAAGTTCCTACTCTCGTGCACGTTGGTCTTTTTGTCGATGCCGACGTTTGCGGCAAAGCCATTAAGTATGCCGGAAGTCCTGGCCGCTTCCACGGCGGCGGATTGGCGGCCTCTCGATCCTCAGAACACACTCTACGTCGAATTGCCCGGCGGCCGCGTTGTGATCGAATTGGCGCCCCGCTTCGCGCCGCTGCATGTGGCGAACATCAAGATGCTCGCTCGGGCGCAATATTTCGACGGCTTAGGTGTCATTCGAGTGCAGGACAACTACGTCGCTCAATGGGGAGACCCGGACAACCGCCACCCCTTGCCCGTGGGGCTGGGCAAAGTTGCACCGGAATTCGATTTTCCCATCCCGGCACGCATGCCTTTCACCCGACTGCCCGACGGTGATGTCTATGCCCCAGAGGTGGGTTTTTCAGAGGGTCTCCCAGTGGCCCGCAACCCGTCGTTGCATCGCGCCTGGCTGGCGCACTGCTACGGCATGGTGGGAGTCGGCCGCGACTTGGACGTGCAAAGCGGCAGCGGCGCTGAATTATACGTGGTTATCGGTCATGCGCCGCGGCATCTGGATCGCAACGTGGCGCTGGTGGGGCGGGTGGTCAAGGGCATTGAATTGCTCTCCTCCTTGCCGCGCGGCAGCGAGAGCATGGGATTTTATTCCAAGACCGAAGTGCCCACCCCCATCAAGTCCTTCCGCATCGCGGCGGACGTCCCCGAATCCGAACGCTCGCATCTAGAAGTGATACGCACCGATTCCGCGACCTTCGCCGCGCTGATCGAGTCGCGGCGCAATCGGCCCGAAGACTTCTTCAAGGTCCCGGCCGGACGTATCGACCTGTGCAATGTGCCGATACCCGTGCGTGACGAGCAGCCTGCCGGCGCGCACTCGCCCTGAGCCTCTTCTGCCGCCTCAGGCGCGCTCCTCGCGCGCCGCCGCTTTGATACCGATCTGCAATGTGTTGGTCGCAATGCGTACCTCGATCAGGAACGCGAGCAACGCCGCGCACAGCGACACCATTGACGCGATGAACAGGCAGGCAATGAATGCCGACAGGTCCCAGCGCAGAAACGCATTAACGAACAACATCACCACCACGAACGAAATGAACAACGCCGATAGCGTGATCAGCGTAATCGCCGCATTGATGTAGCGCGCGCGCCGCGCCAGCACCCGCAGCACCGCGTGCAGGTCCCTGCCCTCATAGCGTTCCTCGGACTCGCGCTGCGGCTTGGGCTCGCGCAGCACCTCCTCCATGGCCCGCGCACGATCCACAATGCGCGCCAGACGGTTCGTCAGCACATTGAGCGTCACCCCGATGGCCGAGATGAGGAAGATGGGGGTAAGCGCCACTTGGATCAGGTGCGCGATGTCGACGGATTGCACTGTGGACGTCGCCAAGCCGGCAGTACCGATCATTCGCGCACGCTCACTGTGACCATGATTTTGAGGATACCGCTGTCGCGAAAAGTCAGCGATAGGGGAAACTCCATGCCCGGCGTCAGCGGGGCGGTCAGACCGACGAGCATGATATGCATCCCGCCCGGTTCGATCTTCACCGTTGACCCCGGCGGACAGTCGACGAAGTCCAAGGCGCGCATCCGCATCATCCCCTGCGCGCGGCGGTTCTCATGGATTTCCACCCGGCGCGCGGCGGGTGAGCTGAGGGCCGTCAAACGGTCGGTCTTGGATCCGGTATTGCTGATGGAAAAATAAACGGCGCCCACCGTGGCAACCGGCGGCGTCGGGCTTGACCACGGGCGGGATACGACCAGATTGCCGGCTCGAAAATCCGCCGCCTCGGCCGCTGGCTGCGCGACCAGCCACGCAGTCAGCAATGCCGCAGTGCAATCCCGTTGATGGATCCGCCGCATGTTGCAATTATCTCACCACTTCACCCAGCCGAAATACCAGGTCGCCAGGATCAGGAATCCGAACGCGATACGGTACCAGGCGAACACCTTGAAATTGTGCCCGCTGACGTAGCGTATCAAGGCGCGCACGGCGAACGCCGCGCTCACGAAGGACGCCGCGGAGCCCACGCCGATGACGGCAAGATCGTCCAGATTAAGCGAATTGCGGGCCTTGAACAATTCGTATGCCGTAGCCGCAAACATGGTGGGAATGGCGAGAAAGAACGAGAATTCGGTCGCTGCCTTGCGCGACAAGCCGCGCAGCAAGCCGCCCATGATGGTGGCGCCTGAACGCGAGGTGCCCGGGATCATCGCCAATGCCTGGGCAAATCCCACCCATATGGCGTCCGGAGGCTTGATGCCGTCGACCGTTGCCACACGCTCGGTTCGCTTGATGCTTTCGATCCACAGAATCAGTACACCGCCGACGATGAATGCCGTGGCAACCGGCACGGCCGCGAACAGGTAGTGTTTAATGGTCGATGCGGACACCACGCCGATGAGCGCGGCCGGCAGGAACGCCAGTATGATATTGATGGCAAAGTGCCGTGATTTTGCCTCACGGGGCAGGGTCGCCACCACCGTCCACAGGCGCTGTCGATATTCCCAGCAGACCGCAAGAATCGCGGCCAGCTGAATCACGATCTCGAACAGCTTACCCCGCTCGTCGTTCCAATCGAGCAGGCTGCCGACCACGATCAGGTGGCCGGTGCTCGAGACAGGCAAGAACTCAGTCAATCCTTCGACAACTCCCAGTATCAATGCCTTAGCTGCAACCACCAGGTCCATGTATCCGCCTTTTGTCACCGCGCCCATTTCAACCGGGCAAAAAAACGCCCCGGCCGCCGTCAAGCGATCGGGGCGTTATACCAATAATCTTACTTGGTTGTCGGCGGCTTCTTGTGCTTCTTGTGCTTCTTGGGAGCAGGCTTTGGCGCATCCGCAGCGGGGGCAGCGGCGGCAGGCGCATCGGCAGCCATCGACCCGGCGGCCTTAGGCATATCGGCAGACATCGCCGCAGCGGCAAGGCCAAAGGTTAACAATGCAGTGCTAATCAGGATTCCGGACTTATTCATGTGATCTCCAAACGGTGGTATGTACATCCGATCAGGAGAATACGCCGCGCTACACCCGTTTAAGCCCAGATGAAGATCATTTCACAAACACGCCGGGAGGTGGTGTACAGGCATGTGGGAGCCGGTTTATCGGCTTGGCGCCGGCATGCAGCATCCGCATTGCGGTGCGGCTTTGGTCAGCGTTTGCGCTTCGACCGGACATGCCAGACGAGATAGGCGACGATAATGACGTTGGCGAACAGCACCACCGCCTTGCCGATGTTCGGCCTGTAGAACAGCTCCCAGACCTCCAGCGGAATCAGCGATGCGGTAATAATCGTCGTCAGCCATTCGGCCCAGCGCTTCTCCATCCACAGGCCGATCCCTTCGACGGAGAAGATGGCCGCGTAAGACAGGGAGACGATGCGCAGCGTGTGAATTGATTTCGTGCTCAAGCCGCTGAACCATTGCAGCAATCGGGTGACAAGGTCATGTTCGACACCCGACGGCCGCTCCGAGGCCCATACCAACAGCTTGGCGAGAACCGAGGACTCGTGCAGCCGGACTTCGCCGTAGGCGATGGCCAGCAGCAGCAAGACCTTCACCAGTTTGTACACCGCGATGGTGCGCAGGACGTCGAAGCGCTTCGCAGGCGCAGGCCGAGCAGCCGTGGCCATGAATGCTAGGCCTGACCCGCCGGCGGCTGAAACTCCAAGGTGGCATCGAGCAGCGCCGGGATGTCGAATACCGCCCGTTCGTTGTCGATCAGCAGCGGCGCAACGCCCGCGGCCGCCACCAGCGCCGCCGGCACCTGAATCCGATCGCGTTCACGGGTCACTGTCCAGGTCTCCAGGCGCTTGTCCTGAAACGCCAAATTCAGGGCTCCCCAACGCAGTAGAGCGGCGCGCGCCAGCGGCGTATCTCCGCCCCAATGGCGCTGCGCCAGGGTCATGGCCGAACTCGCCGCAATGTCGCCGTGCGGAAGGGTCATCAAATCCTGGATGTATTTCACCATCTCATCGGGCGGAACATGCAGGGTCAAATAGGGCGCCGTTTCGGTCATGAGGGTCATTTTAAGTCGGATTCTCGAGACTGAACATGGCATTCTCGTTGTCGTAGGCAAAGGCCTCGGCATATCGCCCCCAACTCACGATCGCGCGCAGGGTCTGATCCGCCGCCTCTTCGCTCATAAAATCCTCCAACTCGTCGATGAAACGGCTTTTGCGGGCCGAATGGGAGGCGCGTTCGTCCAGAACCCGGCGGATATGAGCCGCGAGCGGCACATAAGTCAGCAAATGACGCAGGAAAATCCGCTTGCGTTCATCGAGGGCCGCGTGGGCGAATGCCAGGCCAGCCTCGGTCAGCTTCAAGTCGCCGCCCTCGAGTTCCGCGAAGCGTAGCATTTGTAAGGTTTCCGCCACCGGGAACAATTCGTCGATTTCCATC
>JBDUBO010000097.1:0-14265 GCA_040004115.1 Gammaproteobacteria bacterium
TGCCGAGGCCGGAGCTGTTCTACTCTGGTGGGGGCGCAGGCTACACGGATTATCCGAGCCTGCCGGATGAGCGTCAGAGCCCCGACTTGAACGGCAGCCACGTCCGGCTGAACGAGGGCGTTTCCTCGGGCGTGTAGACCTGCCGCAATTGCACATACGTATTCATTTGCTGCCTAGGCGAGCCTGCGACTATGTTTGCGGGGCCGGTTACACAATAAGTCACGCGGAGGTCCCCATGTTTCAGAACGTCCGGCGCGCGTTGCCGCTTATGGCGCTGGCAGCGCTCCACGCGCTCGCCCCGCAGACTGCGGCGGCGGCAGCTGCGCGTGTTTACTCCGAAGAGACCGCCCGCGACAGCCCCGCTTGGGTCCATGACGGAATCGTCTACGAGATTTTTCCCCGCAATTTCTCTGCGCAAGGCAATTTAGCCGGCGTCACCGCGCAGCTGGATCGGCTGCAGCAGTTGGGTGTCAATATCCTGTGGCTCATGCCGATCCACCCTACGGGGAAACTCAAGAGCAAGGGCACATTCGGCAGCCCGTATGCGGTGCGCGATTACTACGCCATCAATCCGGAATATGGCACGGCTGCGGACTTGCACCGACTGGTAGGCGAGGCGCACCGGCGAAACTTCAAAGTAATAATCGACGTGGTGGCAAATCACACGGCCTGGGACTCCGTGTTGATGCAACACCCGGAATTTTACGAGCACGACGCCGGCGGTAGGATCGTTCCGCCGCAGCCAGATTGGGCCGACGTGGCACATCTTCAATACACAAAGGCCGGAGTCCCCAATCTCGCGCTGCGTGCCTACATGCGGGATATGCTGGTGCACTGGATCAAGGATTTTGATCTGGACGGCTTTCGCTGCGACGCGGCCGCGCGCGTGCCCGCCGATTTTTGGGAGGACGCACGCGCGGCCCTCGCTAAGGTAAAGCCGGATATCCTGATGCTGGCGGAATCCGATTCGCCCGAACTGCTGCTGAAGGCCTTTGATGTCGATTACGCCTGGTCGCTTTACGAACAGCTCGCAGAGGCGATCCAGGGGCGCCAGCCGGCCTCGGTCGTGCGTGACGCCTGGTCGACTGCCAACGCCGCCTATCCCCACGGTGCACTGCGCCTGCGCTTCGCTGACAATCACGACGAACGGCGCGCGCTGGCGCGCTTCGGTGAGCCGGCGGTCCTCGCGGCCTCCGCGCTCATGTTGACGCTGGATGGCGTACCGCTGATCTACAATGGCATGGAGGTCGGCGACACGGCCGAGTCGGCCGCCCCCGCATTGTTTGAGAAGCTTCCGGTTTTCTGGCCGTCGGCCGAATTGCGCCCGCAGTTCCCAGTGTTTTTCCAGCAGCTGATCGCGCTGCGTAAGGCCCATCCGGCGCTGCGTAGCGGGGAAGTGCAGTGGCTGCACAACAATGACGAGAGTCGCGTACTCACGTTTGCCCGACGCGGCAGCGGTGAGAATCTGTTGGTTGCGATCAATCTGTCGAGTGTGCCCTTTGCGGGGCTAGTCGCGGTCGCGGACGGCCAATACGAGGACATCACTCCGGCGCCCGCGGCGAGTCATGCGGCGGTCGACCGCGCGCTGCCGTTGCCGGCATTGAGCTTAGGTGCCTGGCAGTACAAAGTGCTCCGCACACGAGAATAGTGGGACTTTGTTGGATGAATACGTATGCAGCGGGATTGGCAAGGGTCCGGCTGAGATTTAAATTCAACAATAGAACGATTGATAACGCTTCCCTCGGGAGGGGAAGGTCGTCGCAGTGCTCACGGGAGCCTGGGATGCATACGTAAAGCATGGGGAGAATTCTTGGTGAAGACGTTCAAGACGCTTTTTCCGACGCGGCCGGCTGACCGTGAGTTTGCTTTTACCCTAAGTTCGACCGCGACCGGTTGCGCTCTGCTGTTGATGGGCGTCGCCCAGGCACAGACCGCCGATAAGACGGCCGCTGCGGCCTCGACGGATTTGCAAGAAATTACGGTCACCGGCATCCGCAAGAGTATCGAGGATGCGGTCAGCGCCAAGAAATCGAGCTCCTCGATCATCGAGGAAGTCTCTGCAGAAGATATCGGCAAACTTCCTGACGCGTCCATTGCCGAATCGATTGCGCGGTTGCCGGGCATCGCGGCCCAGCGAACCAACGGCCGCGCGCAGACCTTGGCGATTCGGGGCCTGGGTCCCGACTTTACCGTGACCACCTTGAATGGTCGCGAACAAGCATCCGTCAACGACAACCGCACAGTTGAGTTCGACCAGTACCCTGCGGAACTCATCAGCGCCGTGAAGGTATTCAAGACACCCGATGCCGGCATGCCCTACCAAGGCATCGCCGGCACCGCGGACATCGAAACCGTTCGACCGCTCGCCTTCGGCACACGTGCGCGGTCACTGGGCTACGAACGCGATCAGGATGCACAGAAACCCAACGTGCCGGGCTATCCGCGCGGCGGCAATCGGGTCAGCGGCATGTACATCGACCAATTCATGGACAACACGCTGGGCGTCGCCTTTGGGGCGGCGTACAACAAGACGCCGTATGCCGCGCAGACTCGGGAACCCTGGGGGTACGCCAGCATCCCGAACAACGAGGAAGTCATCGGCGGCGACAAGGACGGTGTGAAATCCGCATACTACGAACGCACCGGCTTCATGGGCGTGCTGGAGTACAAGCCCAATGAATATGTGCACATGGTTCTCGATGGCTATCACTCCGACTTCAAGGAACTGCAGGCCATCCGTCGCATGGAATACGGCACGATCTGGGCCGGTGCGACCTTAAACCAGATCGGGTCGACCACCCCCGATCCGGTGTTTGGGTCGACCACCACCACGCGGGTGACTTCCGGTCAATTCACCAATGTCCCCTTTCTGGTCGCAGAGAACTACAACAACGACCGGCGCGCACACTTGGATTCGCTCGGCTACAACCTGCAATTCGATCCGAGCGGAAACTGGGGCATCAACACCGACTTGAGCTGGTCGCGGGTGCACCGCACGGATCTGCGTCTGGAGTCGACCGCCGGCCTCGGTAGAAACGACTCCTCGCAGCCGGGATTTCTTCCGCCGCCCGAAACGGTGAATTTCAATACCGATGGCTCCACGGGCGTGACTCATCTCAACACGCAGAACAACTACAGCAACTACAACACCACCTTTTTGACGGACCCGGGTAACTGGGGCGGAGGACCAACTCGCTCAGGTTACCTCGGCCACCCCACCGTGAACGACGAACTCAAGGCAGTGAAGCTGGCGGCAACTCGCAAACTGTCCGGGTTCGGCTTGAGCGATGTCACGCTGGGCGCCGATTACGCGCAGCGCACCAAGTCGAAGTACCAGTGGCAGAGCACCCTGTACCTGCCAGGCGGCGTCTCGCATGCGGTGGTGCCGGTCGCCTACCGCAACGGCGTCGTCGACACGTCGTTCTTTGGAAATCCATACGGCTTGATCAACTACGACGCGTATGGTCTTTACAACAGCGGCTTCTGGAACACCGCCGATTCGCGCGTTGACCCCAATGCCAATCCAGGGGATGCCTCGGCCGATTTCACCAATACCTGGCGCGTGACGGAGAAGCTGTACACGGCATATCTCAAGTTCGATATCGATACGAATATCGCGAGCCTGCCCTTGACCGGCAACTTCGGAGTGCAGTCGGTGACCGCGGACCAGAAATCGAACATCTTTTTCCAGTCGGGCAACATCGGGCCGCAGATACTCGGGGCCTATAAGGACATCGGTGCGAAATACACCGACGTGTTGCCCAGCCTGAATCTCGCGCTGGCACTGCCCGAGGACATCAAGGTGCGCTTTGCCGCCGCCAAAACCGCGGCGCGCCCGCGCATGGACGATTTGGCCGGTGGATCGTCTTACACCACCATCGCCGATTCAGCCTCGCCGCTGGTCGGCCCGGGGGGGCAGCCGATCTACTGGACCCGTAACGGCGGCGGCAATCCGTACCTGAGGCCGTGGCGGGCCAATGCCTTCGATCTGGCGTTGGAGAAGTACTTTTCCAACCGCGGCTATGTGTCGGCGGCGGTGTTCTACAAGAGTTTAACGAGTTACATCTACCCGCGCTTCGGATATGTTGATTTCACCGGGGTGCCCTTGCCGCCGGCGTCGCCGGGCCTGAGCTACGCGAATGCGGATGCCAATCGAATCGGCATCGGCAAGGTCTCGGCCAACGGCAATGGTGGCACTATTCGCGGCGCCGAAGTGGCAGCATCGATCCCCTTCGAGATGTTTACGCCGGTGCTTCGAGGCCTGGGTCTGCAGGCGAGCGCCTCGTGGAACCGCTCTGAGGTCCATCCCGATGGCTTCAGCCTGCCGCTTCCCGGCCTCTCCCCGAGGGTGATCAATACGACGCTCTTTTACGAGCGTGCGGGTTTCTCGGTGCGCGTCAGCGACCGTTTGCGCGGCGGATTCATAGGTGAAGTACCGGCGTACGATTCATCGCTCACCATCAACAATGTGAAGTCCGAAAACATCGTCGACGCCCAAATTGGGTACTCCTTCCTCGAGGGCCCATTGACTGGATTGAGCGTGAACCTGTCCGGCAGCAACCTGACCAATGAGCCGTTCGTGCTCTACCAGGTGGGCGCTCCGGCATTTGATATCATCAAGTACGAGAAGTACGGCGCTGTTTACGCCGTTTCGGTCCGCTACAAGTTCTGACCGGACCGTAAAGGCGCGCACTCTTCGGACACTCACCGGAAGGCGCTGGTGAGTGTCCGAGTCACTTGAGGGACCCAATGCCCACGAAGGAAATCAAATCCGTCGTCATTGCAGGCGGTGGCACCGCTGGTTGGATGGCGGCCGCGGCGATTGCCAAAGTCATGGGTCCGCGACTCTCCATCACCTTGGTGGAATCGGATGAGATCGGGATAATCGGGGTCGGCGAGGCGACCATACCTTCCATTGCGCTGTTTAACGACCTGCTGCGTCTCGACGAGAACCAATTCTTGCGCCAGACGCAGGGCACATACAAGCTGGGCATAGAGTTCGTCGATTGGTACGAACCGGGTCATACCTACATGCACGCCTTCGGTGGGATCGGCAAGGATCTCGCGTACATCCCGTTTCACCATTACTGGCTGGAGGGCGTGCTGAAGGGCCGTGCCGACTCGCTGTGGAATTACAGTCTCAATTGGGTGGCGGCGCGCCAGAACCGCTTTGCCCGCCTGGAAGGGATCGCAGACACGCCGCTGCCTGGCCTCACCTACGCATTTCATTTCGACGCGTCACTGTATGCAGCGTATCTCAGCCGGCTGGCGCAACAGATGGGCGTGCGGCGCGTGGAGGGGCTGATTGCCGAGGTGCTGCAAGACCAGCAGAGCGGGGATGTCCGCACCTTGAGGCTCAGAGATGGTCGGGAAATCAGCGCCGAGTTCTTCATCGATTGCACCGGCTTCCGCGGGCTGCTGATCGAACAGACGCTCAAAGCGGGTTATGAGGATTGGAGCCGGTGGCTACCCTGCGATCGCGCGCTTGCGGTGCCGACTGCGCGAGACGGCGCGCTGACTCCGTATACGAGATCCACAGCGCTCGAGGCCGGTTGGCAATGGCGCATCCCCCTGCAGCACCGGACCGGGAACGGTCATGTTTATTCTTCGGCTTATATCAGCGATGATCGGGCCGCGGAGCAGTTGTTGGCGAATCTCGATTCACGGCCCTTGGCAGATCCCCGTGCCATCCGCTTCGTCACCGGACGCCGACGTGAGCTGTGGCGCAATAACGTCGTCTGCCTCGGCTTGGCGAGCGGCTTCGTGGAGCCGCTCGAGTCCACGGCCATTCATTTGATCCAGGCCAACATCCAGCGCCTGATTCTGCTGTTCCCGCACCACGGCGATTGCGCCCATCGCCGTGCGCAATTCAACCAGGCAGCCGAGGCCGAATATGAGTTCGTGCGTGATTTCATCATTCTGCACTACCACTTGAATAACCGGGTCGGCGAGCGATTCTGGGATGACTGCCGCCACATGTCGGTTCCCGACAGCCTGACCCACAAAATCGAGGTGTTTCGGGAAACGGGCGGCATTTTTCCCACGATCCAGGATCTGTTCCACCTCACGAGCTGGCTGCAGGTGATGTGGGGGCAGGGTGTGCGGCCACGCGCTGCCCACCCATTCGTTCAGGCGGTGGCGCCACTCGACCGTGCCGAGTATCTGAAGAACATCCGCGAGCTTCTGGCGCATGCCGCCGGCACACTTCCACGCCACGAGGAATTCATCGCACGACATTGCGCGGCGCCTGACGCCGCCGTGTCGGCGCGCTGATCCTAAGGACTGGCCAGGGCTCCTGCGAGCCGCAGAAACACGCTATGCGGCGAACCCTCGCGCGCCATGGCTGCAATGTCGGTGCGCAGCTGCCGCGTGAGGTTCTTGAGTTCCTCCAGGTCCAGCAGATCGGTGAGTGGATCCCAGCCGCAAGCGTCGATGCCGAAGTTGCCGTACATGCACAGCCAGCTCGGATCGAAGAAGCTCTCGGATTGATATTGCACCAGGAAGCCGCGCGCCCGGTACAGCGCCAGCTTATGGTTCAGAGTGTCAGGCAGGCTCATGTCGCGACAGTAACGCCACAGCTCACCGTCAGTGCGTCCGTTGGCCGCGTAATGCAGGATGATGAAATCGCGGACTCGCTCGAATTCCTGTACCGCCAGGCGGTTGTATTCCGAGGCGATGCCAGCCGCCATGCGGGTGTCGGGCCAGAAGTGGATCAGCTTGTCGATACCCATCTGGATCAGCGAGATGCTGGTCGACTCCAAGGGCTCGAGAAAGCCGCCCGACAGGCCGATGGCCACGCAATTTTTCTCCCAGAAGTGCCCGACGTGACCGGTACGAAAGCGCACCGGATTGGGGTTGGCCAGCGGTTCGCCTTCGAGGCTGCTCTGCAGAAGGGTAAGCGCTGCGTCGTCGGAAATATGCTCCGAACTGTATACGTAGCCGTTGCCGATGCGGTTTTGCAGGGGAATGCGCCAGGACCATCCCGCAGTTTCGGCTCGCGAGCGCGTATAGGGGGCAATCTCGATCGGATCTCCGGGTGTGCAAGGCAGCGCGATCGCGCGGTCGCAAATCAGCCAGTGGCGCCAATCCACGTAACCCACTTGCAGCGCGCCTTGAATGAGCAGACGGTTAAAACCCGAGCAATCGATGAACAGCTCGCCGCCGACGGTCTCACCCGTGTCGAGCAGCAGCTGCGTGATGTGCCCGGTTTCCGGATGCAGCTGGACCTCTTGCAATCGCGCATCGATGCGCCGGACACCGCGCGCCTCGCTGAACTGCCGCAGATAGCGTGCGAACAGTGAGGCGTCAAAATGAATGGCCCAATCGAAGATCTCGAAGTCGGCACGCGGCTCGCGCGGTGGCAGAAAAACTCGCCCGGCTCTAGCGAGTTGCGTGCCCAGCGAATAGTCATCCAGCACTGCAGTTTCGCCTGCGTTACGCAGTCGGTTCCAGATGTCGTGAAACGCCACCGGTCCGGCCTGTAGTCCGTAGCGCCCGAACGGATGCATGAAACTGTGCCCGGGCTGCCGCCAGCCATCGAATTCGATGCCCAGCTTGATGGTGCCGTTGGTGGCGCGCAGCACCGCATAGACGTCGAGCTGCAGCGAATCGAAGTAGCGCTTGATGGCAGGAACCGTTGCCTCGCCGACACCGATGGTGCCGATCTGCGAGGACTCGATCAGCGTGACGCTCACACCCCGCCGCCCGAGCCGATGCAGCAATGCCGCGGCGGTCATCCACCCTGACGTACCGCCGCCAAGAATGACGACCGAAGTGATCGGATCGCGGGTCGGGGGGATCATTGGGCGTTGCGGCTACAGGCGAAGAAGCCGTTGAGCGTGAGCCGGCCCAGCCGTGGGTCCGCGCTCAGCAGGATGGGCTCATCGATGTCCGCCGAGTGAAACAGACCGCCGTCGTAGAAGATCATCCTGTTCCACGCGGCGGGCACCTGCGCCACGCGATCGAAATACGCATTGCTGCCCACCATGTACCCCGGATGCAGGTTGTAGCGGGCCCGGAACTCGTCCGGCCCAAGCGTCTGGCTGTCGGCAATCATGCGATCCGTCTCGATTGCGGCCTGGCGTGGCATGTAGAAGCTCGTGCCGCCGAGCGCCGGGTTGCGGAATAGATACAGCACCATGGCGGCGTAGAGGACACGGTCCGGCTCTGCGGCTAGCCGGTCGCGATGGCATTGCCACTGGACCGGCGCCAGTAACTCCGGCGGCAGAGTCGCCAGCGACAGGCGGACGAAAAACTCGAGCGTGCGCCGTGCCCCGAGCAGGCGGCGTGCGTGCTGGGTGAATTGGTCGGCCGCACGCTGCGAAAGCTTCTCCGGCCCTTCGAGAATCAATCCGGGATATGCGTAGCCAGTCGGCAGGTCGAAAGTCCGCTCTGCCGCCCACTCGATCAGGCCCTCAGGCCGGATCAGCGCGTCGTCGACGACGACGCAGACCTGGTCGCGCGCGATCTGAAGCACACTGACGGACGGCGTGGGATTAAAAGTGGTGCCGGCTTCGTCCCGCCACGCACTCATGTTGATGCTTCGCGCATGAATGGCTACTGTGATGAATACGTATGCATATGTCTAGGCAGCGGGCACGTTCTGATTAGAATACGCGATAACAAAATATGCCACTGCGCTGCAACGATAGGTCGAGAGGGAGTGTTTCGTGAAAAAATCAACTGTTACGGCACTGCCATGAGCGCATGCGAGCAAATCAGCATGGGAAACTGCCTTCGCATTGGCGTCGATCTGCAGGCTCAGGGCGCTTCATACTGATCACACGCTGGGTTTGCCGGCGCCAGAACTAACGAGAAGCGTTCGGTGAAGAGTGTTCCTCTCATTGTTCTCGCAGCGTCGCTGTCGGGCATCAGTTTCGCGGCACAAATCGCTGCGCAGCCGATGCTGGATTTTCGCGGCCGCCTGCCGTCGGACGAGATCGTTTATTTCCTGCTGCCCGACCGTTTCGAGAATGGCGATGCATCCAATGACCGCGGCGGGCTCGAGGGCGGGCGGCTGGTCACCGGGTTCGATCCCACCGCGAAGGGCTTCTATCACGGCGGTGATTTGCGGGGTCTCATCTCGCGCTTGGACTATATTCAGGGACTCGGCGCCACGGCGGTCTGGCTGGGGCCTGTCTACAGGAACAAGCCCGTGCAGGGCACCCCAGGCAACGAGTCCGCCGGCTATCACGGCTATTGGATCGTGGATTTCACGCACGTCGATCCCCATTTCGGCGGCGAAACAGACATGCATGTACTGGCTGATGCTGTGCACGCTCGCGGCATGAAGCTCTACCTGGACATCGTCGTCAATCACACCGCGGATGTGATCGGCTATCGCGAATGTCCGAAGAGCAAGTGTTTATACCGCTCGCGTGCAGACTATCCGTACACGCGGCGCGGCGGAGTTACGGGCGAAGCGATAAATCAGGGTTTTCTGGGCGATGCAGCTCGGTACCAGACTGAAGGGAATTTTGCAAAGCTCACGCGCGCGAACTATGCCTACACGCCCGTCGTGCCGGAGGGGGAGGAACACATCAAGGTTCCTGAGTGGCTGAACGACCCGATCTATTATCACAATCGCGGCGACTCGACCTTGTACGGCGAGAGTTCTACGATGGGCGATTTCTTCGGCCTCGACGATCTGATGACGGAAAACCCGCGCGTGGTGCAAGGGTTCATCGATATTTTCGGCGCCTGGATCGACAACTACGATATCGATGGCTTTCGCATCGACACCGCCCAGCACGTGAATCCAGAATTCTGGCAGCGGTTCGTTCCGGCGATGCGCGCGCGTGCTGCGTCCCGGGGCATACCGAACTTCCATATTTTCGGCGAGGTGTCCACCGACGAATTCAATCCGTTGCAGCTTGCCAGGCACACCCGCGTCGATGGTCTGCCTGCGGTGCTGGATTTTGGCTTTGCCTGGGCGGTGCGCGAGACGCTGGCTGGATCCAAGGGTACGGAACGACTCGCCGAACTGTTTGCGGACGACGTCTTGTACGAGGGCGGAGCGGCAGCCACGCAGCAGCTGCCCACCTTCATCAGCAATCACGACATGGGGCGTTTCGGCTACTTCGTGCGCAAGGCGCGACCGGGAGCCGCGGACGACGAGGTGTTGCGCCGAGTAACCTTGGGCTATGCCATGCTCATGACGCTGCGTGGGGTGCCCGTCATTTACTACGGGGATGAGCAGGGATTCGCCGGTACTGGCAACGACCAGGATGCGCGCGAGGATATGTTCGCGAGCAAGACCGCCAGCTACAACGCCGAAAAGCTTATTGGTACGGCGGCTACCACCGCGCAGAGCAGTTTCGACACGGCCCGGCCCCTCTACAAGACTATCGCGGAACTGGCGGCGCTCCGCCGGGTCAGCGGCGCCTTGCGTGGCGGTGAGCAGGTGGTGCGGGCGTACATGCGAACTCCGGGACTCTTTGCCGTGTCCCGATTCGACTCACGTGGCGCAGCTCAGGCCAACGCGGAGGTGTTGATTGCATTCAACACTTCGACGCGTGCCATCAATGCCCAGGTGGAGGTCGATCCGCACTCACAGCGCTTTCATGGGCTGCATGGCACCTGTGCTGCGCAAACCGCCGCACCCGGCAGCTATCCAGTCCACATCGCGGCCCTCGACTACATCATCTGCGCCTCGGCGGCTGCGCCATGACATTCAGCGCAATGCCTCAACACGCAGCGGCGCGCGAACTTCCCTGGTGGCGAGGGGCGGTGATTTATCACATCTACCCGCGCAGCTTTCGGGATGCCAACGACGACGGCATCGGAGACTTGGCGGGTATCACGAATGGCCTGGGCTACGTGGCGTCGCTCGGCGTCGACGCCGTTTGGTTGTCGCCGTTCTTCACGTCGCCGATGAAGGACTTTGGCTACGACGTGGCGGACTACTGCGATGTGGATCCGATCTTCGGCACGCTGCAAGACTTCGACAGGCTTCTTGAGGCGGCGCACGGACACGGGCTCAAGGTCATCATCGATCAGGTTTACTCGCATACCTCGGATCAGCATCCCTGGTTTCGCGAAAGTTGCCGGGACCGCGACAACGCGCGGGCCGAATGGTATGTCTGGGCGGACCCAAAGATTGATGGCTCACCGCCGACGAATTGGCAGTCCGTCTTCGGCGGTTGTGCGTGGACTTGGAACGCGCGGCGGGGCCAGTATTTCCTGCATAATTTCCTAGCCGAGCAGCCCGATCTGAATGTGCACAACCCGGAGGTTCAGGACGCCTTGCTCGAGGCCGCGCGTTTCTGGTTCGACAAGGGCGTCGACGGCTTTCGCCTCGACGCCATTAACTACGCCATGCACGACGTTTTGCTGCGCGACAATCCTCCTGCGCCGTCGACCGGCCGGCCGCGTCTGAGACCGGCCGATTTTCAACGACCCCTTTACAACAAATCGCACGTAAATTTGCCGCAATTCATCGAACGCATCCGCAAGGTCGCCGACGACTACGGTGGGCGCTTCCTGGTTGCCGAGATCGGTGGCGAGGAAAGCGAAGCGGAGATGAAGCTGCTTACCGCAGGCGATGCGCGTTTTCACACCGCCTATGGCTTCAACTTCCTATATGCCGACCGCTTGACTCCCGATCTGATTAGAAGCGCGCTGGATGCCTGGCCGCAGGCGCCCGGTTCGGGTTGGCCGAGTTGGGCATTTTCCAACCATGACGCGCCGCGTGCGATTTCGCGCTGGTCGATTCCGGAGCACCGCGTCGCGTGTGCGAAGGTTTCCATGCTGCTGCTGCTTTGCCTGCGGGGGAATATCTTTCTGTATCAGGGCGAAGAGTTGGGCTTGCCCCAGGCACAAATCGGCTTTGAGGACCTTAGGGACCCCGAAGCAATTTCAAACTGGCCGTCCACTCTCGGGCGCGACGGCGCGCGCACGCCCATGCCTTGGAAGTCAGCCACCGCGAATGCCGGCTTCTCGACGGCGACGCCATGGCTCCCGGTGAGTCCGGAACACTTTGCTCTCGCCGTCGATCGTCAGCAGCAGGAGCCGGGTTCGCAACTCGCGCTCGCCCGCCGACTCATCGGTTTTCGCCACGGCAGCGCGGTGCTGCGCGAGGGTTCGTTGCATTTCATCCCGGCGCAGCCGGATCTTCTGGTATTCGAGCGTAGGTTGGGCGGACAGCACCTGCTTTGCGCGTTCAACCTGGGGTTGATCGCATGTGATTGGCGGCCGGACAACCACCGCTCGTGCCAGATCATCGAGTCCGTGGGCGGGGTCGAGGAGTGGAGGTTTCCGCCGCTTTCTGGCCTGATCGTCCGATGCCTGCCCTGACACGGCGACGTACGTCATCCGTACCCGCGACGCTAATGGTGGCGGCGTGCATCTTGGCTGCGTCCGCGATGCCTGCGTTCCCAGCAGCGGCGAACATTTCCGGGTCCGAGGACGTTGCCATCGCGTCGTTCAGCCCCCGCAGCGACGGTGCCGAGGTACGGAGCGGCACGCTGCGCTTGTCGGTGACCGCATTGACCGATGACATTTTGCGCGTGCGCGTCGCGCCGGGAGAATTCGGCGAAGATTCCTCGTGGGCAGTGCCTGTGGAAACAAGGGCGCGTTCTGTGAAGGTGAGGGCCATGCCAACCGTTGCGGCATCCGCTGCCGCCGAGTTTCGCACCGCGTCGATGGCCGTGCGCATCGAGGGCGATCCGCTGCGCCTGATTATCTCGGACTTGGCGGGCCGTGTGATCTTGGCCGATACGCTCTCTGTCGCGATGGGCATAGGTGACAGGGGATTCACCCTGCGAAAGATACTGCCCCCGGGCGAACACTATTTCGGTTTGGGCGACAAAACGGGGCCGCTCGACCATCGGGGCAATGCCTTCACCAACTGGAACACCGACGCCTACCAATTCCAGGAAGCCACCGATCCCTTGTACAAGACGATTCCATTTTTTATCGCGGTGGGCGGAGACGCAGGCAGCTATGGACTATTTCTCGACAACCCCTGGCGCAGCTGGTTCGATTTCGGCAAGCGAGATCCCCGCACGCTGGCATTCGGATCAGCCGGCGGCCCGATCGACTACTACGTGATCTATGGACCGAGCACGCGACGCGTGGTCGAGCGTTACACGGATTTGACCGGCAAGCCGCCGCTGCCGCCGGAATGGGTGCTCGGTTTTCAGCAGTCGCGTTTCAGCTATATGTCGGCCGCTGAAGTCCGCGTGGTGGCCGATCGATTTCGCCAGGAGCGAATTCCTGCGGACGTCCTGTGGCTGGATATCGACTTCCAGAACAAGAATCGGCCTTTCACCACGAATCCACTCACCTTCGGCGACATACCTGCCCTGGCGGCGGACCTGCGCGGGCAGGACCTGCGGCTGGTGGCGATCACGGATCTGCATATCGCCCGGGCGCCCAATCAGGGTTATGAGCCCTATGACAGCGGCATCGCCGGCGATCACTTCGTGAAGGCGCCCGATGGCTCTACCTACGTCGGCGACGTATGGCCGGGACCGTCGGTATTTCCCGAGTTTACCCAAAGCGGGACACGCGACTGGTGGGGAGGCTTGTATGCCGAATTCGTGGCCGAAGGAGTCGCGGGCTTCTGGAATGACATGAATGAGCCATCCGTGTTTCAGGTGCCGAGCAAGACCATGCCGCTGGATACACGCCATCGAATCGCGGAGTCAGGCTTTGCGCCGCGCATCGCGACACATGAAGAAATTCACAACGTTTATGGGATGGAAAATTCCCGCGCCACCTTCGACGGTCTGCGCCGCTTGCGGCCGAACGAGCGGCCCTTCGTGATGACCCGAGCGAGTTATGCGGGCGGCCAACGCTACGCAGTGACCTGGACCGGCGATAACAGCGCGTCATCGGAACATTTGAGTCTTGCCATCGCGCAGCTGCTCAATCTCGGCATGAGCGGCTTTGCGTATAGCGGCGCGGACGTCGGCGGCTTCATCGGCTCACCCAGCCCCGAGCTTCTGACCAAGTGGATAGAAGTGGCCGCCTTTACGCCGTTCTTTCGCGTGCACTCGGCCAAGGACACGCCTCGTCGGGAACCCTGGGTGGATGGTCCGAGGCACACGGACATCCGCCGCCGCTTCATCGAAGAGCGCTATCGCTTGATGCCCTACCTGTATGCGCTGGCAGACGAGAACTCGCGCACCGGCGCTCCATTGATGCGGCCGCTGTTTTATGAATTTCCCGATGCGCTCGCTCTACCCTGCAGGCAGCCGACGGCGTTCCTGCTGGGCGATCGCCTGTTGGTCGCGCCGCCGCCGGATTTCGACAATCGCGGAG
>JBDUBO010000098.1:0-14058 GCA_040004115.1 Gammaproteobacteria bacterium
GGAAGCGCGCAGCATTTTCATTCTCCCGCCGTCGAGCAGCGCGCTGGAACAGCGGCTCAAGGCCCGCAGCACCGATTCCGACGAGGTCATTGAGCGCCGCCTTCGCGACGCGGCGCAGGATTTGGGTCACTGGGCCGAATTCGACTACGTCGTCGTCAATGACCGCTTCGAACAGGCACTAGAGGACCTGAAGGCCATCGTCGAGGACCGGGGCAGCCCCTTGCTGGCGACCCGGCCCGAAATCGCGCGATTCGCCGCAGGATTGTTGCGGCCCGCGTAAAATTACCTCGATTCGGCCTGAAAACCTGTTGTCGATTGGCCGGATTGGCGCCTTTTCTGCTATCCTTACAATCCATCTAACGGAACCCTAGTGTATGGCGCGTATCACAGTCGAAGACTGCCTGCAGAACGAACCCAATCTGTTCAACCTGGTGTTGTTGGCCGCAAAGCGCGCCCGGCGCCTGGCCAACGGCGCGGAAGCGACCGTGGAATGGGAGAACGACAAACCGACCGTGGTAGCGCTGCGCGAGATTGCCGCCGGAAATATTACGCTCGAAATGTTGGAAGAGCCCGAAGAGCCGGTGCAGCAGCCGGTGAGCGAGCTCGACATGCCGTCGGATTTCCGTGCCCCGCAACTCGGCCTAGGGGACTAGCAACAGCGGTCTCCCTCAAGAGCGGCGATGGACTATGCGTCTTCCATACTCGGTTTCCTACCCGGTGGAAGACGCTCCACCGGGATCAGCCAGCTCTTAGACAAACTCGAAGCCTATCTGTCGCCCCCGCAAGTCGAGCGGGTGCGCGAAGCCTATGAATTCGGCGCCGAAAGACACCGCGGACAGAAGCGCGTTTCCGGCGAACCCTACATCACCCATCCGGTGGCGGTGGCCGACATTCTTGCCGATCTGCGCCTGGATGCCGACACCTTGGTGGCCGCCATTCTGCACGATGTCATCGAAGACACTCCCACCGCCAAGGCCGAAATAGCCTCCATATTCGGGCAGGTGGTGGCCGAGCTGGTCGACGGTGTCAGCAAGCTGGATCAGATCCAGTTCAAGAATCGCCAGGAGGCGCAGGCCGAGAGCTTCCGCAAAATGCTGCTGGCGATGGTGCGCGACATCCGCGTCATCATGGTCAAGCTCGCGGACCGCATGCACAACATGCGCACCCTGGGAGTGATGCCGCCGGTCAAGCGCCGCCGCAGCGCGCGCGAAACCCTGGAGATCTACGCGCCCATTGCCGAGCGTCTGGGGCTGTACGCCGTCAAACTCGAGCTCGAGGACTTGGGTTTCCGTGCTTTGTATCCGTACCGCTACAAGGTGCTCGAGCGCGAGTTGAAGCGTGCGCGCGGCAATCAAAAGGAATTCATAGGCAAGATCGCCGAGACCTTCAAGGTGACGCTGAGTAAAGCGCAGCTCGCCGGCATGGTGGAAGGCCGCGAGAAGCATCTGTACAGCATCTACAAGAAGATGCAGAACAAGAAGATCTCCCTAAATGACATGGTGGACGTGTACGGCTTTCGCATCATCGTCGACAGCGCCGACACCTGCTACCGTACCTTGGGGTTGGTGCACAGCGTCTACAAGCCCATGCCGGGACGCTTCAAGGATTACATCGCCATACCGCGTGTCAACGGCTACCAATCGTTGCACACCACGCTGTTCGGCCCCAATGGCGTGCCCATCGAGGTGCAAATCCGCTCCGAGCAAATGCACCGGGTCGCAGAGTCCGGAATCGCCGCGCATTGGAAATACAAATCCGGCGGCGATACCTTCGGCGGCATCGAGCACGATCGCGCACGCGAATGGCTGGCAAGCCTCGTGCAAATTCAAGAGGGCGGCAGCTCCGAGGAATTCCTCGAGAGCGTCAAAGTCGATCTGTTCCCGGACAAGGTGTACGTGTTCACACCGAAGGGGAAAATACTGCGGCTGCCCACCGGCGCCACTGCGGTGGACTTCGCCTACGCCATTCACACCGACGTGGGCAATCGCTGCGTCGCCGCTAAGGTCGATCGGCGTCTGGTGCCGCTGCGCACGCCGTTGCGCAATGGCCAGACGGTGGAAATCATCACGGCCAAGGGCGCCACCCCGAACCCCTCCTGGTCGACCTTCCTGGTGACGGCAAAGGCGCGCGCTGCGATCAGAACCTACCTCAAGAACCTGAAACGCGGCGAGGCGCTCGAACTCGGCAAACGCCTGCTCGCATTGGCGCTCGAAGAATTCTCGCTCAGCTTGAAGAAGATACCGGCGGCCGATATCGAGGCGGTGGTCAAGGAACTGAATTTGAAGGATACCGCCGAGCTGTACGAAAAAATCGGCCTGGGTGAACGCCTCGCTCCGTTGGTCGCACGGCTCCTTCAGCCGGCGCGTGACGACAGCGGCACGCATGCCGGAGCGCATGTCGGCGCACATGCAGGTCCGCTCATGATCGCCGGCACCGAAGGATTGCTGGTGACGTATGCGCGCTGCTGCTTCCCCATACCGAACGATCCCATCATGGCGTATTTGAGTGCGGGCCGCGGTGTAATGATTCACCGCCAGAATTGCGGTAATCTCGCGGAGTACCGCAAGCAGCCGGAAAAGTGGCTGTCGGTGGCGTGGGAGGCGACGCAAGGGCGCTTGTTCAGTTGTGAGATCCAGCTGGAAATCAACAACCGGGTGGGTGTGCTCGCGGCGGTCGCCTCCAGCATTGCGGGAACCGAAACCAACATCGATCAAGTATCGTTGGAAGAACGTGACGTGAGCAGCTCGTCTCTCAAATTTCAGCTCCAGGTGCGCGATCGCAAGCATCTGGCGCAGGTCATAAAAACCATCCGGCGCATGCCCGACGTGCAGCGCGTATTTCGTACCCTGGCCTGAATCGAGGCATTCGCCGAGCGTCGCGGCCTGCGAGACATCGAGGACCCACACAGCATTATGAGCAAACAGATCATTTCGACTCCGCATGCGCCCGCCGCCATCGGCACCTATTCGCAGGCCGTGCGCGTCGGCAATACGATTTGGGTGTCCGGCCAGATTCCCCTTGATCCCAAGACCAAGGAGTTGGTCTCGCAGGATATTGAGGCGCAGGTGCGCCAGGTATTCGAGAACCTCAAAGCCATTGTCACCGCCGCCGGCGCGAGCTTCGACGACGTGGTCAAAGCGACGGTTTTCTTGGTCGACCTCTCGCACTTCGCACTCGTCAACAAGGTGATGGCCGAGTACTTCCGCGAGCCGTACCCAGCGCGTGCCGCTGTTGGCGTGGCTACGCTGCCGCGGGGTGCGCAGGTTGAAGTGGAGTGCATTGTCGCTCTCTAACTCGGCCGCGACATTGACTACGCCCAAGCCGGTCACGGTGCTGCGCGGCGTCGGCGATGCGCTCGCGTTGCGCCTGCGTGGGCTGGGGGTTGAGACCACTCAGGATCTGCTGTTCCTGCTGCCGTCGCGCTACGAGGACCGCACACGCGTGGTGCCCTTGGGAGAGCTGCGGCCAGGACAACGAGCGGCGCTGGAAGGCGAGGTGCTGCTCACCGAAGTGGCGTATCGCGGGCGGCGGCAAATGCTGTGCAGAATCGGCGACGGCTCGGGCTATCTGACGCTGCGTTTTTTTTACTTCACCGCGCAGCAGCAGAACGGCCTTCAACGCGGCGTGCGCATTCGCTGCTTCGGCGACGTGCGCCGCGGTCCGCAGGGCCTGGAAATCGTGCATCCCGAATACCGTCGCATCGATCCGCAATCTCGCACCGTTTTCGAGGATCATCTCACGCCCATCTATCCCTTGACCGAGGGCGTGACCCAGGGGCGGCTGCGCATGGTCGTCGGCTTGGCCCTCGATCAATGGGGATCGGGCGACATCGAGGACTGGCTGCCTCCCTCGGTCTTGGCCGATTCGCGCCTGCCGTCCCTGCGTGACGCCCTGCTTTACGTGCATCGCCCGCCGGCGGACGCCCCGGTGGAGATGTTGCTGAGCGGCCGGCACCCGGCGCAGCGCCGCCTCGCCTTCGAGGAACTGCTGGCGCACCAGCTGTCGCTCAAGCTATTGCGCCGGCGTATCCAAAGCGATCCCGGCTGGCCGCTCAGGTCGAGCGGCGCGCTCAAGGCGAGCTTGCTGGCCGCGCTGCCGTTTCGCCTCACGCAGGGTCAACAGCGCGCGCTGGCCGAAATCGAACACGATCTGCACTTGGGCAAGCCCATGCTGCGTCTGGTGCAGGGAGACGTCGGATGCGGCAAGACGTTGGTCGCGGCCCTGGCGGCAACCCAGGCCGTGCAGACGGGGCGGCAGGTGGCGCTGATGGCGCCCACTGAGCTGCTCGCCGATCAACACGCGCAGAATTTCAAACGCTGGTTCGAGCCCTTGAATGTGACGGTGGCGCTGTTGACCGGACGGCAGACCGGCAAGGCACGCGGCGCGTCCCTGAAAGGCATTCGTGAAGGACACGCCTCCATCGTCGTCGGCACTCATGCGCTGTTTCAGGAGAGTGTGGAATTTTCCTCGCTGGCCCTCGTCATCGTCGATGAACAGCATCGCTTCGGCGTGCACCAGCGCCTCTCGCTGCGCGTGAAGGGCGCCGCCGACGGCCATCAGCCGCATCAATTGATCATGACCGCCACGCCGATTCCGCGCACCTTGGCCATGACCGCCTATGCCGACCTCGATGTCTCCGTGATCGACGAGCTGCCGCCGGGGCGCACGCCCGTCAAGACCGTGGTACTGGCCGAGGCGCGCCGCGACGAAGTGGTACAGCGCATTCGCACCGCCTGTCTGCAAGGACGGCAGGCCTACTGGGTATGCCCGCTCATCGACGAGTCGGAAGAAATGCCCTATCAAGCTGCCGAGGAAACGGCCGCGGCATTGGCTGCCGCTCTGCCGGAACTCGTCGTCGGCCTGGTGCACGGGCGCATGCCGGCGCGCGCGAAAGAGACCGCCATGCGCCGTTTCACGGAGGGCAGAATTCAGCTGTTGGTGGCCACCACCGTGATCGAAGTCGGCGTCGATGTGCCGAACGCCACCCTGATGGTCATCGAGAACGCCGAGCGCATGGGGCTGGCGCAGCTGCACCAGTTGCGCGGTCGGGTGGGCCGCGGGCAGCACGCCAGTTCCTGCCTGCTGCTGTACCGCTCGCCGCTGTCGTCGCTGGCGCGCGCACGGCTGGCGGTGATGCGCGACACCAACGACGGCTTCGAGATCGCGCGGCGCGATCTCGAATTGCGCGGTCCCGGTGAGTTGCTCGGCACGCGGCAAACCGGCCTCGCGCAAATGCGCGTTGCCGATTTATTACGCGATGCCGATTTGCTGCCGCGGGTGCAGATCGCCGCAGAATCCTTGTTGCGCGACTGGCCGCTGCATGTGGCGCCGCTGATCCGCCGTTGGGTGGGACATGCGGAGCAATACGGCCGCGTCGGGTAGAATGCCGTATGGCTTCCGGTACTCCACGTTTCCGTACACGACCCGCGCCGGCGAACACAAACCCTGAATCCGTTCAGTGGCTCCCGGCGGAGCGCCTGGGACAATTGAGCATCGATGCGCAAGTGCGCCCCTGGCTGATAGGCAAGGGATTGTTGACGCAGCGCCTGAAAGCGGTATGCGGCGAGCGCTTCGGCTTGCGGCTGGCGGATCAATGGACCGGGCTGCTGGGTGCGGCACATCAAGCGGCGTTGCGCTGCACGGACAACGCCGGCTTGTTTCGTGATGTGGAAATGTCGAATCTCGAGAACCTGTGGGTGTTCGAGCAGACCGTCATGCCGGATTCCACACTGGTCGCTCACCCCTGGCTCGCCGAGCTTGGCGATTCCGCGCTCGGTGAAACCTTAAGCGACTTGTCGGCAATGGTGCGCAGTTCCTATGAATATGCGTGGCTGCCGGCGGCAGAAGCGCTGACGTCGCGCGCACTGCGCGATGCGCACGTAAAGCCCGCCGGACTCTGGGCGCGCCGCGCCCGTGTGTCATTACGCGGTGCGCCGCTGCTCATGCAAGAGCTGTTCTTTCCCTCCATGGGCCACATCTAGGCCGCCGCGTGCCGCTGCCGAACTCCGGAGTTGAGCTGCTCGAGCGGGCTGCCGAACGCTGGCGATGGCTTGTCTATCGCGTGCGCTTCCACCCCTGGACCACGCGCGAGCTGCCGCGGATCTTGGGCGGCCTGACGGATTACGCCCGCCTGATGCGCCTGGATCGACCGATCGGTATTTGGCTGCTGCTCTGGCCGACCTTATGGGCGCTGTGGATCAGCAGCCGCGGCAAACCGAACCCTCGCATCTTCATCATCTTCGTCGCGGGAACGGTTCTGATGCGCTCGGCCGGCTGCGCCATCAACGACTACGCCGACCGCAGCTTCGACTCACGGGTGGCGCGCACCAAGAATAGGCCGCTTGCCGCCGGCCGCATTTCCACTCTCGAGGCATTGATCCTGTTCGTCGTGCTGTCCCTTACCGCCCTGATGCTGGCCCTGCAGCTCAACAAGTCGACGCTGCTGCTCGCCGTGGCGGGCGGTTTTCTCGCCGTCAGCTATCCCTTTGTGAAACGCTTTCTGCCGGTGCCGCAGATGTACCTCGGCGTGACCTTCGGCTGGGGAATCCCCATGGCCTTCGAAGCACAGCTCGAGCAGGTACCGCGGGTGGGATGGCTGCTGCTGCTCGCGAACGTGCTGTGGGTCACCGTATACGACACGCTCTATGCCATGGTGGATCGGGACGACGACATCAATATCGGCGTGCGCTCGACGGCGATTCTGTTCGGTGATTCGGACCGTCACATCATCGCGGTGCTGCAGCTCATGACCCTGGCGTCCTTGTACCTCGTCGGCCGCATGATTCATATGGGAAATTGGTATCTCGCCGGCTTGGGCGCTGGCGCGGTGTTTTTCGTTTATCAGCTATGGCTCATACGTAATCGGGATCGCGATGGCTGTTTTCGGGCCTTTCTCAATAACAACTACTTCGGAATGGCCGTATTCCTCGGCATGGCGCTCGAATATCAGTTCGCACGCTGATATGCGTCCGTGTCCATCGTCGCGCACGCTGCTGCCCTTGGTCGGTATCCTGCTGAGCGCTTGCGGCGGCTCGAATCATTCCAGCGGCAATGCCGCAGAGCTCGCGCCGATACGGCTCACCCACAGTCCGCCCGTGGCCACGCTCGACCCGCACCAATTGCGATCTCTGTCCATGGAGTGCGAGAAGCACCCATCCCACAGCTCCATGCGCGGCCGCTACGACGCAGCCTATTGCGAGGAAGCCATCGCCGCCTGGGGCGATTCTCCATTGCAGATGGTCATCATCGATCGTTAACCCTTCCTCGCTCTCTTGGTTGACTAAGGAACCGCAGCGTCGAATACTCGACATGCAGTACACGGCCGCCGGCGGCACCCTGAATTCAAAGAGGTATCTGTGACCGTACGCAATGATTGGACGCTCGCGGAGGTGCAAGAGTTCTTCGCATTGCCCTTCATGGATTTGATGTTTCAGGCGCAAGCAGTGCACCGGTGCTACCAAACACCCAATACCGTGCAGATCAGCACCCTCTTGAGCATCAAGACGGGCGCTTGTCCGGAGGATTGCGCTTATTGTCCGCAGAGTGTGCGCTTCGATACCGGATTGGAGACGCAGGAACTGCTCGAGCTGGAAGAAGTTGCGGCCCGCGCACGCGCGGCCAGGGAATCCGGCGCCACGCGTTTTTGCATGGGCGCGGCTTATCGCTCCCCCAAGCCTCGCGATCTGCGCAAGGTGCTCGCCATGATCCGTGAAGTGAAGTCGCTGGGAATGGAAACCTGTGCCACTCTCGGGATGGTCTCGTCGGAACAGGCGCTGCAACTCAAAGCCGCCGGCCTCGACTACTACAATCATAATCTCGACACTTCGCCGCAGTACTATCAAAAAATCATCAGCACTCGTACCTACCAGGATCGCCTCGATACGCTGCAGGCCGTGCGCGACGCCGGTATGAACGTATGCTGCGGCGGCATCGTAGGCATGGGCGAGGAGGCGCAGGATCGGGCTGAGTTGTTGCACATACTCGCCACCCTACCCGCGCATCCGGAGAGCGTTCCCATCAATAAATTGGTACGAGTCGCCGGCACGCCGCTGGCCGATGCGGCGCCGCTCGATCCCTTCGATTTCGTGCGCACCATCGCCGTTGCGCGCATCCTCATGCCTCGCTGCCACGTGCGCCTGTCTGCAGGCCGCAGTGACATGAACGATGAACTTCAGGCGCTGTGCTTCCTGGCCGGAGCCAATTCCATTTTCTATGGCGAGAGGCTTTTGACCACGGGCAACCCGGATACCGCGGACGATCAATCATTGTTCCGGCGTTTGAAGATCTCCGCGGAAGGGGGCGGCGGCCAACCGCGGGGCGGCCAACCGCGGGGCGGCCAAGCGGCGGACTCGGCAGCGGTGTGAACACGCCCGATGGATTCTCACCGCAAAACGGTGAGGCCTACGCTCTTGATGCGTCGCGGGTGCGGCGCGCTTTCGACCGTGCGGCAACGACCTACGATGCCGCCGCCGTCCTGCACGCCGAGGTGCGCGGCAATCTTCTGGCGCGCCTGGACCTCATGGCGTTGACGCCGCGCGTGGTGGTGGACGCCGGCACCGGCACCGGCCACGGCGCCCGCGCGCTCAAGCGCCGCTACCCCAGGGCCTTGGTCGTCGCCTTGGACTTGTCACCGCGCATGCTGCAGTCGGCTCACCGCCAGCAGTCCTGGCTGCGTCCGTTCGCCCGTGTCTGTGCGGACGCCGAGCGCCTGCCCTTCGCGGCCGCTAGCGTAGATTTGATACTCAGCAATCTCATGCTGCAATGGTGCAATCCCGATGCCGTGTTCGCGGAATTTCGCCGAGTGCTTGCGCCGCGCGGACTCCTGAGCTTCACCACCCTGGGTCCCGACACCCTGCGCGAGCTCCGCGGCGCTTGGGCGGCGGTGGACTCACGCACGCACGTCAATCAATTCATCGACATGCACGACATCGGCGACGCCCTGGTACGCGGCGGTTTCGCCGCGCCGGTGCTGGACGTAGAGCGCTATACCCTGACTTACAGCGAGGTGTCCCGGATCGCGGCCGACCTCAAGGCCGTCGGCGCAACCAACGCCACTCATGGTCGACCCAAGGGCCTCACCGGACGGCGCGGATTCGCCGCGCTGCTGGCCGCGTACGAAAGTTTTCGGCTGGACGGCCGCTTGCCCGCGACCTACGAAGTTGTTTTCGGCCACGCCTGGACTCCCGAAACGGCTACCCTCCGCGGCAGCCAGGATGGCTCCGTCGTTTCGCTGGATGAGATCAAGCGGCAATTGCGCTCGCGGCGCGGCCCTTGAGCCGGGCGTTGTTCGTCACGGGCACCGATACCGGCGTCGGCAAGACGCGGGTCGCGGCGGCCCTGTGCCGCGCCTTTGCCGCCCGCGGCAAGCGAGTTGCGGCGATGAAGCCGGTGGCCTCGGGCTGCACCGCAACTCCGGACGGCTTGCGCAACCAGGACGCGCTGGCGCTGCTGGCGGCGATGAACGTGCGTGCGCGCTATTCAGAGGTGAATCCTTACCCCTTCGAGCCGGCGATTGCGCCGCATATTGCCGCCGAGGAAGCCGGAATCGCCATCGATTTTGCGGTGCTGGATCGCGCCTATGAGCGTTTGTCGATGCAGAGCGACGTAGTCATCGTGGAGGGTGCAGGCGGGTGGCTGGCGCCGCTCGATGCGTCCCGCAGCTTTGCGGATCTTGCGGCTCATTGGCAGACGGAGGTGATTCTGGTCGTCGGCCTGCGCTTGGGCTGCCTGAATCATGCGCTGTTGACGGCCGAATCCATCGGACGTCGCGGACTTGCCTTGCGTGGCTGGGTTGCGAATTCCATCGATCCTGGCTTCGACCGTCTGCGGGAAAACGTTGACAGCTTGCGCTATAGGATCGAAGCACCCTGTCTAGGATTCTTCGCCTTCGAGCCGCGGCCCTCTCATGAATCGCCGGCGGCAGGTTTCGCGGTCGATGCATTGCTGGCGGCGGCTGAGTTATCCTAACCCTAATGGAACAGCGCATCGACTTGCACCCGAACTGTTCGCTGAAAGCCGCCGGCGCCGTGCTGTTTTTCGCCTCTACGTGCTTGTTTTCCCTCGCGTTTACTTTGCCTTTCGTGTTTCACGGATTTTGGCCGGTTCTACCGTTTTGGGCGCTGGAAATGCTGGCTCTCGGGCTTGCCCTGCGACTCAACATGCAGCGCGGCAAGTACTCGCAAACCGTACTGATCACGGACTCCCAAATCAGCCTGGTGACGCGTTCGCGGCGTGGCGCGCAAAAACAGGAGTTTGCGCGGCATTGGGCGAAGGTTAGACTCCGCAGTCCGCCAAGGCGCCATGGGACCAGTCGATTGACCATCGAGAGCCGCGGACGAGCTTACGAAGTGGGCAGTTTCCTCACCGAAGAGGAGCGTTGCCGTCTAGCGGAGCGTTTACGTTACTTGGTGGGTGGCATGAATGAGTCGCCGCCGCTTGAAATCGCGAACATAGGGGATCGGAATTAGATGAGCTTTACCAGAGGCAACCATGACGACAGTACTTCCCGGCGACTGACGGGGGCCTGGACCCGAGCGCCGCTCTGCCTGGCTGCCTTGAGTGTGGCGGCTGGCGCCCACGCCAACACTTCTAACGGCTACAACCTGCCCCTGGGCGTCACCGGTTTGAGCCGTGACATTTACGCCTTGCACATGGAAGTTTTCTGGGTGTGCGTAGCCATTGCCGTCGTGGTCTTCGGCGTGATGATTTATGCCCTGGTGAAATTCCGCCATTCGCAGGGCGCCGTCCCCGACACCACCCTGGTGCACAGCACCAAGGTGGAGATCATCTGGACCATCATTCCGGTGGTCATCCTGGTGGTAATGGCTATACCGGCCGCCAAAGTCATTCTTATGATGGAAGACACGCGCAACTCCGAGCTGTCCATCAAAGTCACCGCCTATCAGTGGAAATGGCAGTACCAGTACATGGACGCGGCCGAGGGAGTGAATTTCTTTTCAACGCTCGCGCGCGATTCGAATTTCGCCCGCCAGCTGCATTCCGGCATCGATCCGAAGTCGGTCGAGAACTATCTGCTGGACGTGGATCATCCCATGGTGATCCCGAGCGGCACCAAGGTGCGCCTGCTGCTGACCTCCCAGGATGTCATTCACGCCTGGTGGGTCCCTGACTTTGGCGCCAAGCGTTCCGCCGTGCCGGGATTCGTCAACGAACTATGGTTCAAGGTCGACCCGGGCAAGGAAGGCATTTATCGCGGGCAGTGCACGTCGCTGTGCGGCCGCGATCATGGCTTCATGCCCATCGTGGTGGATGTACGCACGCCGGACGATTTCAAGAAATGGGTCGACGAGCAAAAAACAGCCGTGAAGCAGGCCGCGGCCCGCGACGCCGCTCCGCCTCCCACCGCGCAAGTACTGCCGGCGGCGAATTAATCCGAACTTTTCACGAGAGAGCTTCAAGACTATGGCCAACGCCCATGCCAGCGATACCGCCCACCACGACGACCATCACGATCAGCCGGCGACCGGGATCAAGCGCTGGTTGTTCGCGACCAACCATAAAGACATCGGCACCATGTACCTGGTCTTCAGCCTCATCATGTTCTTCATCGGCGGCGCGATGGCCATGGTCATTCGGGCGGAATTGTTTCAACCCGGTCTGCAGCTGGTCGATCCGGTGCTGTTCAATCAGCTGACCACCAATCATGCCCTGGTGATGATCTTCGGTGCCGTCATGCCGGCCTTCGTCGGGTTGGCCAATTGGATGATCCCGATGCAGATCGGCGCGCCCGATATGGCGCTGCCGCGCATGAACAACTTCAGCTTCTGGATTCTGCCGTTCGCCTTCACGCTGCTCCTGTCCACATTCCTGGTGCCGGGCGGGGCGGCCGCCGGCGGCTGGACGCTATATCCGCCGCTGTCGCTGCAGACGGGCGACAGCTTTCCGATGCTGATCTTCGCCATTCACATGATGGGCATTTCCTCCATCATGGGGGCGATCAATGTGATCGTGACCATTATGAACATGCGCGCCCCCGGCATGAATTTGCTTAAGATGCCGCTGTTCACCTGGTCCTGGCTGATCACCGCCTACCTCTTGATCGCGGTAATGCCGGTGCTGGCGGGCGCGGTCACCATGCTGCTCACCGATCATTTCTTCGGCACCAGCTTTTTCAATGCGGCGGGCGGCGGCGACCCGGTCATGTTCGAACACATTTTTTGGTTCTTCGGACATCCAGAGGTCTACATCATGATTCTGCCGGCCTTCGGCATCATTTCGGAAATATTGCCGACGTTTTCGCGCAAGCCCCTGTTCGGCGCGACATCGATGATCTACGCCATTGCGTCCATCGCCTTCCTGTCGTTCATCGTCTGGGGCCACCACATGTTTGTGGACGGTATGCCGCTCGCGGCGCAGCTGTTCTACATGATGTCCACGATGCTGATCGCGGTGCCCACCGGCGTGAAGGTCTTCAACTGGACGGCCACCATGTGGCGCGGATCTTTGTCCTTCGAGCCGCCCATGCTGTTCGCGATTGCGTTCCTGTTCCTGTTCTCCATCGGCGGCTTTTCCGGCCTCATGCTGGCCATCGTCCCCGCGGACTTCCAATACAATCAGACCTATTTCGTGGTCGCGCACTTTCACTATGTGCTGGTGCCGGGCGCGATCTTCGGCATCATGGCAGGCGTTTACTACTGGCTGCCCAAGTGGACCGGCCACATGTACAACATGACGTTGGCCAAAACGCATTTCTGGCTGTCGGCAATCTTCGTCAATGTCCTGTTCTTCCCGCAGCATTTCTTAGGGCTCGCAGGCATGCCGCGCCGCATCCCTGATTATGCGGTGCAGTTCACCGACTGGAACATGGTGTCGTCGATTGGCGGCTTCTGCTTCGGGGCGTCGCAGATCCTGTTCGCCGTCGTAATCGTGCAATGCGCCCGCGGCGGCAAGAAAGCCACGGCGGAAGTGTGGGAGGGCACGCATCCCGCCGGACTGGAATGGACCTTGCCGTCTCCCGCGCCCTATCACAGCTTCAGCACCGCGCCAGAGATTCCATGAGCACAGCCGAGTCGGAGGTCGCGCGCAGCACGAACAGGCGCCGAATCCGCAATGGTGCCTTGGGGCTGGCGGGTTTGGCGATCATGTTTTACCTGGGCTTCATCGCCTTGTTGGTGTTTCGCCGCTATCACTGATGCAGCCGGCGAACCCTCAAAAGAGCGCCAACCGGAAGCTGGTCAGGGCGTTGCTCATCATGACCGCGGGCAGCTTCGCCTTCGGTTGGGCGCTCGTGCCTCTGTACGATGTGCTGTGCAAGGCCGCCGGCATCGGCAACGCCGAAGCCAAGGCCGGCAAGGCGACCGTGGTCGAGGCGGTGGACCCCAGTCGCGAGGTCACCATCGAGTTCATGGTCGAGGCAGGGTCGGTGGGCAGCTTCGACTTCAAGCCGGCCGTCGCTTCCATGCGCATTCATCCGGGCAAGCTCTACGACACCACGTTTTATGCCAAGAATTTGACCAACGAAGCCGCCGTAGCGCAGGCCGTGCCCAGCATCACCCCGACCGGCACGGCCAGGTACTTTCATAAGACCGAGTGCTTCTGTTTCAGTCCGCAAAAATTCGGCCCCGGAGAGGGGCGTAACTTGCCGGTGCGCTTCATCGTCGACCCGGGGCTGCCCGGCAATGTGGACAAGCTCACCCTGGCGTATACCATTTACGATACGACCGCGACGGCGGCCGCGCAATCGGCAACACGCCAGTGACCAAACGTTTTAGACTCATCTTTTCAATTACCGTTTAGAGACCTACGAATCATGGCGCAAGCGCACGCGGATGCAGACAAGTACTACATTCCTCACAGCAGTCCGTGGCCCATCTATGGATCCATAACGCTGTTCACGCTCATGTGTGGCGCCATTGCCACGCTCGACGATTGGCTGCCGGCGTACGCGTTGATTCCGGGTTTCGTCATGCTGGCGCTGCTGTTCGTCTTCTGGTTCCACACGGTGATCGCCGAGAATCAGGCCGGCATCTACAACATGGCGGTGGACCGCTCGTTCCGCATGGGAATGATGTGGTTCATTTTCTCCGAAGTGATGTTCTT
>JBDUBO010000028.1:0-41785 GCA_040004115.1 Gammaproteobacteria bacterium
CAACTCGCCTCTGGCGGTGATACTGCCGGAAACCGAGATTGAGATCGTCGCTATTCTCAAATTATGTCATCGGCTGGGAGTGCCGGTCGTCGCGCGCGGCGCCGGTACCGGATTGTCCGGTGGGGCCACGCCGCATCATTGGGGCGTGATTCTGTCGCTGGCCAAGTTCAATAGAATTCTCAAGATCGATGCGGCGGCGTGTACCGCGGTCGTGCAATGCGGAGTGCGCAATCTGGCCATCAGCGAGGCGGCTGCCGAGTTCGGCTTGTACTACGCGCCCGACCCGAGCAGCCAAATCGCCTGCACCATCGGCGGCAACGTGGCGGAGAATTCCGGCGGTGTGCATTGCTTGAAGTATGGGTTGACGCTGCACAATGTGCTGCGGATCGGCGGCTTCATGGTAGACGGTGAGCCCGTGGAATTCGGCTCGGAGGCGTTGGACGCGCCGGGACTTGATCTGCTGTCGGTGGTGGTGGGCAGCGAGGGCATGCTGGCCATAACCACGGAAGTGACCGTCAAACTCATACCCAAGCCGCAGGTGGCTCGCTGCATCATGGCGAGCTTCAATGACATCGAATCGGCCGGCGCCGCGGTCGCGAGCGTGATAGCGCGCGGCATCATTCCCGCCGGGCTTGAACTCATGGACAAGGCCATGACCGCCGCAGTCGAGTCGTTTGTACACGCCGATTACGATCTGGATGCCGCGGCCATTTTGCTGTGCGAGAGCGACGGCACGCCCGAAGAAGTGGCCGAAGAGATTGCCCGCATGGAAGACGTGCTCGCCGGCGCAGGGGCATCGCGCCTCGAGGTGAGCCGCGATGAGTCGCAGCGTCTGAAATTCTGGAGCGGCCGCAAGAACGCCTTTCCCGCGTCCGGCGGGATCAGTCCGGACTATATGTGCATGGATTCGACCATACCGCGCAAGCGGCTGGCGGAGATGCTGCGGCAGATCGAGCAGATGCAGATCAAGTATGGCCTGCGCTGCGTGAATGTATTTCATGCCGGCGATGGCAACCTGCATCCCCTGATTCTGTTCGATGCGGACCAGCCGGATGAAATGCGCCGCTGCGAATTATTCGGTGCCGACGTTCTCGAAACCAGCGTGCGCATGGGAGGCACTGTCACCGGTGAACATGGGGTGGGGCTCGAGAAATTAAACTCCATGTGCGTTCAGTTCGCACCCGCCGAGCGTGCGCAATTTTTGGCCGTGAAGCATGCCTTCGACGCGCTCGAGTTGTTGAATCCCGGCAAGGTGATACCCAGTCTGCAGCGCTGTGCCGAATACGGCAAAATGCACGTGCACCGCGGCATGCTGCCCTTTGCCGACTTGCCGAGGTTTTGATGGATAAGCAGGATCCGGCGCTGGCGCGGCTGATCGAGCAAGTGGATTATGCGTATGCGCATTGTAAGCCCTTGGATATTCGCGGCGGCGGCACCAAGTCCTTCTATGGTGCCGCGCCCAGCGGCGAACCCCTGGACGTTACCGGCCTGGCCGGCATCAGTTGCTACGAGCCCACTGAACTTGTGGTGACGCTGCGCGCCGGCACGCCGCTCGCGGATTTGGATGCGGCACTGGCGGAGCGCGGCCAATGCCTGCCGTTCGAGCCGCCGCGCTTTTCCGCCGGCGCTACGGTGGGAGGAATGGTGGCGGCGGGGCTCTCAGGACCTTCACGCGCGAACGTGGGATCCGTGCGGGATCATGTGTTGGGGGTCACGCTGCTCAATGGACGGGGCGAGGTGCTGACCTTTGGCGGGCAGGTTGCGAAAAATGTGGCCGGCTACGACGTGTCGCGGCTGTTGGCCGGATCGTGGGGAATCTTGGGAATTATCTGCGAGGTGTCGCTCAAGGTACTGCCGGTAAGTCGATCAAGCGCGACCCTGCGATTCGATTGCGACGAGGGACAAGCCCTCGATCGGCTGCGGCGCTGGGCGTCGCAGCCTCTGCCCATCAGCGGCAGTTCCTGGCAGGAAGGCCGGCTGCACGTGCGGCTCGCCGGCGCGTCTGCCGCCGTCAACGCGGCCTGCGCGAGGCTCGGCGGTACGGCGCTTAACCCCGCTGCGGCGGAAGCATGGTGGTTGAGCCTGCGCGATCAGAGCGAGGATTTTTTTGCGCTCGACTCTTCAGCCTTAAGCCACGGAGAATGCCTGTGGCGGCTGTCGCTGCCGCCGACTGCGCCTGCGGTGTCGTTGCCGGGGCGCCAGCTCATCGAGTGGCACGGTGCACAACGCTGGTGGCGAACCATGGCCGACAGCCGCGCGGTGCGCGTTGCCGCCGCAGCGGCGGGCGGACATGCCACGTTGGTGCGCGCCGCCGACAAATCGGTCGGCGCGTTTGCGCCGATCAGCGAGGTGTTGATGCGTATACATCGCGAATTGAAGCAGGCTTTCGATCCGCGGCAGATCTTCAACCGCGGCCGCCTGTACGCCGAACTTTGAGCTATGCAGACACTGCTAAGTCCTGAATTCAAGGGTACCCCGGACGGCGAGGCGGCGCAGGACATCATCCGAAAATGCGTGCATTGCGGCTTCTGCAATGCGACCTGTCCCACCTATCAATTGCTGGGTGACGAGCTCGACGGTCCACGCGGGCGAATTTACCTGATCAAGCAAGTGCTCGAGGGCGCAGAGGCTACGCGCAGCACGCAGCAGCATTTGGATCGCTGCCTGACCTGCCTCAACTGTCAAACCACCTGTCCGAGCGGCGTGGAGTACGGCCACCTGGTCGATATCGGCCGCAAGATTGTCGATGCGCAAATCGAGCGTCCGGCACGGGAGAGGTCGCTGCGCTGGCTGCTCAGAGAAGGACTCACCTCGAGGCTGTTTGCTCCTGCCATGCGGTTGGGACAAGTGCTGCGGCCGCTGCTGCCGGCGGTGCTGCAGAACAAGCTTCCTGCGCAGGGTGTGCGCGCATCACGCAGCCCGGATCGGCGTCCTACGCATCGCCGCCAGGTACTCATGCTGGCGGGCTGCGTGCAGCCGTCGATGATGCCCAACATCGATCGCGCAGCCGTGCGAGTGCTCGACGCGGCGGGCATCGGAGTTGTGTACGCGGCCGGCGCGGGGTGCTGCGGATCACTGCGCTCGCATCTAGGCGATCCCGAGGGCGGCCTTGCGGACATGCGGCGCAACATCGACGCTTGGATGTCCCTCATCGCCGCGGGCGAGGTGGAAGCCATCGTTAGTTCCGCATCCGCCTGCAGCCTCGCCATCAAGGAATACAGCTACGCCCTGTCGGGCGATGCACAGTACGCCGCCAAAGCAGCGCGCATCAGTGCTCTGGCGCGCGACCTGTGCGAGTTGCTGCCGCAGCTGGTGCCGGCGCTGAAAGACAAAATACACCACCAGGGTCGCGAGCGGCTGGCCTTGCACTCGCCCTGCACCTTGCAGCATGGACAGAAACTGGGCGGCGCCGTGGAACCGTATCTGCACGCGTTGGGCTTCGAGGTAAGCGCTGCCGGCAACGAAAGTCATTTCTGCTGCGGCTCTGCCGGCGCGTATTCAATACTGCAGCCGGAACTTGCCAGGTCGCTCAGGGACCGCAAGCTCGCACAACTCGCGGCGCTGCGACCGCAAATCATTGTCTCCGCCAATGTGGGCTGCATTCAACATTTGCAGTCGGGCACTGACACGCGGGTGATGCACTGGATCGAGGCCTTGGACGCGGCGCTGATGCCACCGGATGAGGCGACGCCACGAGATGGGGCGACGCTACGGGACACTGCTGCGTTGCCCCGGAGCGGTGCGTAGGCCGAGGAGCGAGGACACCATGTGCCTGGTTTTTCTCGTCTGGCGATTGCATCCGCAATTTCCCCTGGTGGTAGCGGCAAACCGTGATGAATTTCATGCGCGACCCACCGCCCCAGCGGGGTGGTGGCCGCAGCAACCGAATCATCCGCAGATTGTTGCGGGCCAGGATCTGCAAGCGGGCGGCACCTGGCTCGGCCTGACGCGAGCGGGACGATTTGCCGCGTTGACGAATTACCGGGACCTTGAACCGCGGCGCGCCGCTGCGCCCAGCCGCGGCGCACTGGTTACCAACGTATTGCAAGCAGGAACCTCGGTCGCTGAAGGCTTGGCGTATCTTCGCGATGTCGGTGACAACTACAATTCTTTCAATTTGATTTTTTCCGACGGTGAGCGGCTCGGCATTTTCGAAAGCAAGCTTGGGTTGGGCCGTGAATTAGGACCCGGCATCTATGGGCTGTCGAATCACTTGCTCGATACACCCTGGCCCAAGGTTCAAGAGGGTAAGACGCGGCTGGAATCGGCGCTCTCGGCAATGACCGACACAGCGCCGTTGTTGGCGCTGTTGCGTGATGACCGGCCGGCCGCCGACGAGCGATTGCCGACGACGGGCGTGAGTTTAGAATGGGAGCGTCTGCTGTCCAGCGCATTCGTGCGGGCGCCGGATTATGGTACGCGCTGCTCGACAATTATTCGCATTGAGCGGACGCGCCGAGCATACTTCGATGAGTGGACTTGGGACTCCCAGGGAGCGGACATCGGCAGGGTCAGCCTGCAGTTCGAGCTGGAGTAGATATGTTCAAGCGCGTGCTGCTGTGTTACGACGGCTCCGAGGAGGCGGTGCTCGCCGGCGCGGCCGGCCATGCCTGCCTGGTGGACGAGGCGGGCGGCCACCGTAAACTTCTCAACCAATCCGTCGAATGGCTGAAGGCGCGCGATGTTGTCGCCGAGGGATTCTTGGCGAGCGGCAATACCCTCGAGCAAATTGTGGCCTTCGCGCAGCGGTTGGCGGTCGATCTCATCGTGCTCGGTCACTATCCGCAGCCCTCCGGCGGCTTCTGGTGGGGCAGCCCGCAACGCTCGTCATTGGCCGAGCGTGCGAATTGCTGCGTGTTCGTGGCCTTCACCGCTCCGGAGGATGCGCCGTCAAGTGCTCAAGCTTGATTCGATCGCTCGGGTCAGCTTGATGACGATTTCTTCGAGTTCGCCGTCGCCGGCATTGTAGGGAGGCGCGATGATGATGGTGTCTCCCGCTGCACCGTCGACATGGCCGGCACAGGGGTAAACGATGAGTCCGTCGTCGAAGGCTCGCGCTCCGACGTCAAAGCTCAGCGCTCGCTCCGCCGGAAACGGCGCCATGGTTGCGCGATCGCGAATCAACTCGATGCCGATGAAAAATCCGCGGCCGCGCACGTCGCCTACTTCGTCGAATTTGGACAATGCACTGCGGATGGCCTGTTGAAACTCCGCGCCCGTTTTTCGCACTCGATCGACAAGAGCGTCGCGCTCGACAATGTGTTGCACCGCGAGGCCTGCTGCGCAGGCGGCAGTATGACCCGTGAAAGTGTGTCCGGTCATGTAGCTGCCGTGCTCGCTTTGGATGGGTGCGGCGACCGGCTGCGTCACCAGCGTCGCGCCCAAGGGGATGTAGCCGCCGGCCAATCCCTTGGCAATGCTCATGATGTCCGGAACGATGCCGTCCTGCTCCAAGGCGCGCCAGGTACCGGTGCGGCCGGCACCGCACATGACTTCGTCGGCGATCAGCAGCACATCATGTTTGCGGCAGACGGATTGTATGGCTTGCGCATAGCCCTCGGGCGCGGGCACCACGCCGCCGGCCGCACCCACGATGGGTTCGAAAATGAATGCGGCCACGCATTGCGGCCCGACGGCGACGATGGCGCGCTCGAGTTCTGCTGCAAGGTGACCGGATAACTCGGGACCGGACACGCCTTCAGGAGCGCGGAAGGCATTGGCGGCGGAGACGAAGGTGACATCGAGCAAGCTGCCCTCGAAAGCGCGACGCCGTTGGGCGAAATCCGACACCGACAGTGCCCCCAAGGTATTGCCGTGCCAAGATCGCCGCCGCGCGATGAAATGGCGCTTTTGCATCAGTCCGCGTGCAGCGAAATGCTGAAGCGCGATTTTTAGCGCGCCTTCGATGGCTTCAGATCCGCTGCCGGTGAAGACGATGTCTTTGAAGTTCCCGCCGCACAGGCGTAGCACCTGTTCGGTCAAATCGTCGAGCGCCGAGCTTGTAAACAGGTACCTGTAGCCGTAGGCGATGTCGTTGAGCTGCCGGGTGATCGCCGCATTGACCTCGGGATGAGCGTGCCCCAGGCAAAACACCGCGGGGCCGCCCGACCCATCGAGATAGCGCTTCCCCGTGGCGTCGAATACGCAGCTCCCCTGGCCGCGCACGATCCGCGGCAATTTCTCGATTCCGAAGCCGCTCGGGCGGTTTTTCATCGGCTAACCTCGCGTGGCAATGTGCGAATATAGCGCATGGAGCCGCCACTCTCGCCCGCACCCGTTCCGTCGCTTGCCGCGACCCACGAGCGCGCGCTCGGAATCATCACCGCGGCCACGGTCCTGGCGCTGCTGTACTTCGCCCGCGGAGTATTGGTACCGATTACCCTGGCGGTCATTCTGAGCCTGTTGATCGCGCCACTGGTGCGGATATCGAGGCGGCTCGGCCTGGGTCAGACGTTGTCAGTGCTGGCGGCCGTGTTGGTGCTGGGATTCTCCTTCGCCGCGGTTGCCGTCGTCATCGGTTCGCAATTGGTTCTGATGGCGCAGAGCCTGCCTCGATACGAACAAACCATCGAACACAAGCTCGAGACGCTGAACGACGTCACCATCGGAAGGGTGGATGCGTTCAAGTCGCAGGCCGGGCGCCTGCTGAATCGGCGCGCGGATGGCGAACCGCAGCACCGCGATGCGCAAGCGGCGCCGGCCAGTCAGCCTGCAACCCCCGAATCGCCCGCCACGCACCAGACCGCCGCTAGCCCCACGGCGGCCGTCCCCATACCCGTGGAGTTGCATGAGGCGCCGCAGAGTTCAGCGCAGCTCATCGAGAAGGTTCTCGGCTCGATTTGGGTGCCCATAGAAACCGCGGGCATCGTGCTGGTGGTGCTGGTGTTCGTCCTTTTGGAGCATGAGGCAGTGCGCGACCGCTTCATCCGCATTGCCGGCGGCGCCGACATTCGCTTGACCACGCTTGCGATCAATGATGCGGGCGAACGTCTGTCGCGATTTTTTGTGTCGCAGTTCGCGGTGAACTTTGGGCTGGGGCTGTTCATCTGGATCGGGCTCAGCATCATCGGCCTGCCGCACCCCTTGCTGTGGGCGGTGCTCGCTGCGGTGCTGCGTTTCGTTCCCTATGTCGGGATCTGGATTGCGGCGCTGTGTGCCGTGTTGCTGGCGGCTGCGGTCGACCCGGGCTGGTATCTGGCGCTCGCAACTTTGATTCTTTTTTTGGTGATCGAGTTGATCGCCGGGCAGCTGGTGGAGCCGCAGCTGTACGGGCACACCACCGGACTTTCCCCATTGTCGGTGGTCATTGCAGCCATTTTCTGGAGCTGGCTGTGGGGTCCGATCGGCCTGCTCGTGTCGACTCCGCTGACACTGTGCCTGGTGGTGGCGGGACGGCATATCAAGGCGCTCAGCCTGCTCGATGTCTTGTTGGGAGACACTCAGGCGCTGACCATGCCGGAGCGCTTCTATCAGCGCGCGTTGTCGGCCGACTCGCAGGAGATCATCGCCGGCGCGCGGCTCTTTCTCAAACGCAATTCGTTTGCCAGCTACTGCGATCTGGTGCTGCTGCCGGCCCTGCACCTGGCGCGCATCGATCTGCAGTCGGGCGCGATCAACAAGGATCAGCAATCCAAGGTGCGCGGCGCCATGGTGGCTGTGATTGCCGCCATCGGTGGAGTGACCAACAGATCGCCGCGCAGGCCGCGTCAAGCCTCGGTTCTGGACTCTGCGAGCGCCGGGCGTCAGCTGCGATTGCAGCGCGAGCAGGTCAGCGGCCGCTGGCAGGGCCCTCTGGTGGTGCCGGCGGGCTCCGTCATCATATGTGCAGGGTTGGGTTCCATGGCCGACGATTTGGCGACGGAACTCCTGGTGCGCATTCTGCGCGATCAAAAAATCGACGCACGCCATATGTCGCTCGAGGACATGGCAGCGGGCGCGCCGCCCGAAGCCGCCGACGCGGTGTCCATGGTGTACGTGGTCAGCGCCTTTCCGAGCGAGGAACGCGATCGCGGCGAGGCGACGGCCGAGGAAATGCGCCGACGATTTCCCAAAGCTTGCATCGTGGCGGTGTTTCTCCCCGGCATGCTGCTGCAGCCGGACAGCGGCGTCGACAGTTTGCGCGGCGCCGACAAGTCGGCGTCGTCCTTGGGCCGTGCAGTGCAGATCTGTCTCGATATGCACCCCGAACCTGCGAAATGAACTCGATCTCTCACTCCATCGCGGTTCGCATCCGCTGGCGGATTTTCAGCATGCTGTTCGGCTTCGCCTTTCTGGCGTACCTGCAGCAAAAGAGCATCACGGTGGCGGCCGACCGCATGATGCCCGCGCTGCACCTGAGCCAGGTGCAAATCGGCTGGATCATGGAGGCCTTCGTGGTGGGCTACGCGCTGTTCCAACTCCCCGGCGGAATCTTTGGGCAGCGGGTCGGAGCGCGGCGTGCCTTCACCATCACCGGGCTCGCGGCCGTGTTCGCCACCTTGTGCACGCCGCTGGCGCCTGTTTGGTTCAAGGGGGTGGGGCTGTTCGTCGTGTTGCTCAGCCTGCAAGCCTTGCTCGGCGCATCGCAGGCGGCGGTATTCCCGGTGTCCGCTGGAGTATTCGAAGCCTGGTTTCCACAGCGTCGCTGGGCCTTCGTGCAGGGTCTGCAGACCATGGGGATCAGCTTCGGTGCGGCGTTGACGCCGCCGCTCATCGTAGCGCTCATGTCGCTGCTCGGATGGCAGCAGGCGTTGCTGTGGACGGGGGTGCCGTCGCTGGTTCTCATTCTCGTATGGGCGTGGTATGCGCGAAATTCACCGCGCGAGCACAAGGCTGTATCGGCCGAGGAGTTGGCGACCATCGGCATTGCCGAAACGCCGCCGGTCGACAGTACGATAGGCTTCAAACAATTGCTGAGCATTCTTCGCAATCGCAGCGTGCTGATGCTTGCGTTCTCGTATCTGTGCTTCAACTATTGTTTCTACCTGCTTTCCAATTGGGTCTTTCTATACCTGGTGCAGGAGCGGCATTTCTCGGTGCTGGAAAGCGGCTGGCTTGCCAGTACGCCGCCGCTGGCTTCGGCAGTGGGCGCGGGCGTCGGCGGTGTGATCACCAGCTCCCTGTGCATTAAGTTCGGCAACCGGTGGGGCTATCGATTGCTGCCCATGATTGCCATGCCCACCGTCGCCGCGCTGCTGATGTTTTCAGTCAGCGCGGCAAATCCCTATTGGGCGGTGGCCGGACTCGCCACGTGCTTCGCCGCAGTGGAGCTCAATGAGGGTGCCTATTGGGGAGGGGCCATGATGGTGGGCGGCGGCGACACCATGGCGGTGAGCGGTGTCATGAACACCGGCGGCAACTTGGGCGGCATCATCGGCATCCCGATCATCGCCTATTTGTCGGGGCAGCATCTGTGGCGTCTGGCCTTCATCATCGGAGCCGGGTTTTCCTTGGTCAGCGCCATTGCATGGCTGGGGGTCGAGCTGGGAAAGAATCCGGGCACGGTCGGCGAGCACGCGCCGGTAAAACTCACGGCGTAAGAACAGGAGAAAAGATTGCGAACCATTGTAGTGACGGGAGCCGCACAAGGGGTAGGGCTCGCGACGGCCACCATGCTGGCACAACGCGATTACCGCGTGATTCTGTTGGACCTTCAACCGCTGGACGCGCAGTTGGAAAAACTGCGCGGTGCCGGGGCGCAGGTTGCGGGACTGTCGGGCGATGTTTCCGCCGAATCCTTCGTGCAGCATTTGGCACATTGGATTGAGCGTGAATACGGCGCCGCCGACGGTCTGGTGAACAATGCCGGCATCAGTCTTATTGCGCCGGCGGAGGACACCACCGCCGCGCAGTGGCAGCGCGTCATGAACATCAATTTATTCGGGCCGTTCTTACTGTGCCGCTATTTGGGCGCGCAAATGCTGCAGCGGAGTACCGGCAGCATCGTGAATGTGGCATCGGTAGCGGGGCTCGCGGCCGTGAGTCATCGCAGCGCTTACAACTCGTCGAAGCACGGGTTGATTGGATTGACCAAGACTCTGGCGGCCGAATGGGGCGGGCGCGGCGTGCGTGTCAATGCCGTGTGCCCGGGATGGATCAAGACCGAGATGGACGTGGCAGACCAGGGGAGCGGTGCCTATTCGGACACCGACATCATCAATCGCGTGCCCATGGCCCGCTTTGCCAAGGTCGCTGATGTGGCCGAGGCCATCGGCTTTTTGCTGGATGGGGAACGAAGCGCATTCGTCAATGGTGTGAGTCTGCCCGTGGACGGCGGTTGGATCGCCGATGCGAGCTGGGACAGCTTGCGGCTGCGGACCCGCAGTTAGCGCGCGCTGAGGACCTTGGGTATGTGGCTGCAGAGGACTTCGATGAACGAACGCCGCGCCATGCTGGCGGCCTACGCCGGCTATGGCTTGGACGGCTTCGATCTGATGATTTACACCTTCATCATTCCGACGCTGCTCGCGCTGTGGGGCATGAGCAAGGCGCAGGCCGGGTATATCGCCAGCGCCACGCTGTTCACGTCCGCCATCGGCGGCTGGGGTGCCGGCGTGCTGGCTGATCGCTACGGTCGGGTGCGCATACTGCAGCTGACGGTGTTGTGGTATGCGGCGTTTACGTGCTTGAGTGGATTCACGCATTCGTACAGCGAGCTTTTGTTAACGCGCGGCATGCAGGGATTCGGTTTCGGCGGCGAGTGGACCGTGGGCTCGGTGCTAGTGGCGGAGACCATCGAGGCGCGTCATCGCGGCATGGCCGCCGGCATCGTGCAAAGCAGCTGGTCGCTGGGCTGGGCGGCAGCGGCGCTCGGCTTTTGGGCTGTGAGCGTGCTGCTGCCGCCGGAATTGGGCTGGAAGGTGTTGTTCTGGGTGGGCATTCTGCCGGCGCTGCTGGTCATCTACATCCGCCGCAATGTTCATGAGCCAGCGACCTACCTGGAAATGCGTGCAAGCAAGCAGCAACGTGCCCGCACTGCGGCCTCTGCTGGTGCTGCGGGTGGTTCCGGCGCCGCCGAGTTCTTGAACATCTTCAGGCCGCCGCTGCTGCGTAATACCGTGTTGGCGACGCTGCTCGCGACCGGCATGCTGACCGCCTATTACTCGGTCACGACGTGGCTGCCGACGTTTCTGGAAACCGAACGGCATTTGTCGGTGACGGGGCGAACCGGCTACCTGCTCATGCTCATCGTGGGTTCTTTGGGCGGATACCTGGCCAGCGCCTGGCTGTCTGATGCGGTAGGGCGGCGGCGCGGCTTCATGGCATTCGCCTGCGGTGGCGCGCTGCTGGTACTGCTCTACACCCACATGCCGGTGAGCGGCGGCATGCTGCTGATAGGATTCGCGCTGGGATTTTTCGTGCTGGGGATATTTTCAGGCATGGGAGCCTGCTTTGCGGAATTGTTTCCGGGCGCCGTGCGCGGTTCGGGGCAGGGCTTCTGCTACAGCGCGGGCCGCGCCTTCGGCGCCGCCGGTCCGGCGCTGATCGGCATCTGGAGCACGCATGTGCCGTTGGGGGAATCCATCGGCGCCGTGACCGTGGCGGCCTACGCGCTGGTGGTGGTCTCGGCTTGGGCGCTGCCCGAGACCCGCGGCCGCGTGCTGAGCGTCGACACCGGGCCGGCGGAGGACCCCGTCTGAGTATGGCAAGCATGCCGCGCTGGCAGTTCTGGATCGATCGGGGTGGCACGTTCACGGACATCGTCGGATGCGCGCCGGACGGCACGCTGCACACGGACAAGCTGCTATCGGAGAATCCATCGCAGTACACTGACGCCGCGGTCGAAGGCATACGCCGGCTGCTCAGGCTAACTCCGGATGAACTGATCACGGAAGAGCGCGTGGCCTGCGTGAAGATGGGGACCACAGTTGCCACCAACGCGCTGCTGGAACGTAAGGGCGAGCGCACGCTGCTGGTCATTACGCGCGGCTTTCGCGACGCGCTGCGGATCGCGACCCAGGCGCGCCCGCGGCTGTTCGACCGGCGCATCGTGCTTCCTGAGCTGTTGTACGAACGCGTGCTCGAGGTGCAGGAGAGGGTGGGCGCCCGCGGTGAGATCATCGAGCCGCTAAACCAAGCCGCCCTCATGGCCGGATTGCAGGCGGCATTTGACGCCGGACTGCGTTCCTGTGCCATCGTATTCATGCACGGCTATCGCTATGTGGATCACGAACTCGCCGCAGAATGCGCGGCGCGGCAAATCGGCTTCACACAGATTTCGGTGTCGCATCGGGCGAGCCCGCTGATGAAGTTGGTGCCCCGCGGCGACACCACGGTGGTCGATGCCTACCTGTCGCCGATTCTGCGCCGCTATGTGGAGGGGGTGGCTCACCTGATGCCCGGCGTGCCGCTGTTCTTCATGCAAAGCTCGGGCGGTCTGGCTCTGGCGCATCACTTTCAAGGCAAAGACGCGATACTGTCGGGGCCGGCCGGGGGCATCGTCGGCATGGTGCGCACGGCGCAAGCAGCCGGTCACTCGAAGCTCATCGGCTTCGACATGGGCGGCACCTCCACCGACGTGAGCCATTTTGCCGGCGAGTACGCACGCACTTTCGATACGGAAGTCGGCGGCGTGCGGGTACGCGCGCCTATGATGAGCATTCACAGCATTGCGGCCGGCGGCGGTTCCATCGTTCGCTTCGACGGTGCGCGCCTGCGGGTGGGCCCGGAATCCGCCGGCGCCAATCCCGGGCCTGCCAGCTATCGGCGCGGCGGCCCGCTCACCATTACCGACGCGAACGTGCTGCTCGGTCGCATTCAACCGGCATTTTTTCCGACAGTCTTCGGACCCCGGGCCAACGACACGTTGGACGGTGACATCGTCGTGCGCCGCTTTCGAGAATTGGCGGAGCAGATGAAGTCCGCGAGCGGCGTCGCCATCGAGCCCGAGCAGGTGGCGGGCGGCGCGTTGCAGATTGCCGTGGGCAGCATGGCCAATGCGGTGAAGCGCATATCGATCATGCGCGGCTACGACGTCAGCGGCTATACGCTGCAATGCTTCGGCGGCGCCGGCGGTCAGCACGCCTGCCAGGTGGCCGATGCCCTGGGCATGACACGGGTGTTCATTCATCCGCTGGCCGGCGTGCTGTCCGCATACGGGATGGGTCTCGCCGATCAAATCGTCATGCGCGATGCCGCCGTCGAGCGCGGACTCGATGAAGCAGGGGTCGAAGTGGCGCGGAAACTGGCGCAGCAGCTGCAGCTGGATGCCCGTGCGGCACTCGAGGCGCAGGGCTGGGCGGCGGACTCATCGGGCCGCGATGCGACGGGCGCGATATCGGACGATGCTTCGCTGCGCAGCGTGGCACGCGTGCAGGTCCGCTACCAAGGCACTGACACGTCGCTGACCTGCGATTTACCCCTGCAGGGTGCATCCGGCGATGCCGTGGCATCGATCCTCGCCGCCTTCGAGCAGGCATACCGCCGCCGCTTCGCCTTTCTCATGCCGGCTCAGAGGGTGGTGATCGAGTCCGTGTCGGTCGAGTGCATTGCAGCTGGTGCGGCTGCGCCGGAGGCGGTGGCGCGGCGGGCAGCGGCGCCGCCTGCCGCCCCAAGCTACCGGCCACAGGAGGATGCCCGGGTAAGAATGTATTGTCTGGCCGATGAGGAGCCCGCAGGCAATCGAGAAGCGCGGCTGTTTCGAATCGAGGCATTGCGCCCCGGCGCGAGCATCGACGGTCCGTCCCTTCTTACCGAGCGCAACTCGACCACTGTGGTGGAACCGGGCTGGCGTGCGTCGGTGACGGCCGCGGGCTGTATCGAATTGCAGCGCCACCGCACCCGCGCCACCCGTCATGCGCCGGGGACCGAAGTCGATCCGGTGCGATTGGAGCTGTTCAACAATGTGTTCATGAACATTGCCGAGCAGATGGGGTTGCGTCTGCAGAACACGGCCTACTCGGTGAACATCAAGGAGCGGCTGGATTTCAGCTGCGCGGTGTTCGACGCCGATGGTGCCTTGATCGCCAACGCGCCGCACATGCCCGTGCACCTGGGTTCGATGAGCGAGTCGATTCGCACCGTCATCGCGGACAATCCCCGCATGCAGCCCGGTGACGTGTATGTGCTGAACGACCCCTATCACGGCGGTACGCATCTGCCGGATGTGACGGTGGTGACGCCGGTGTATCTCGATGACGGCGAAACGGCGGGCGCGGCCAGTTTCTTCGTGGCCTCGCGCGGGCATCATGCCGACATCGGGGGCACGACGCCGGGTTCCATGCCGCCGTTCTCCACCAGCATCGCCGAAGAGGGAGTGTTGATAGACAATTTCAAACTCGTCGAGCGCGGCACATTGCGCGAGGAAGCGTTGCGCGAATTGCTGAGGAGCGGCAACTATCCGTCGCGCAACCCTTCTCAGAACCTCGCCGATCTGCGCGCGCAAATCGCGGCGAACGAAAAGGGCGCTCAGGAACTCCGTGCGGCGGTACGGCAGCACGGCAGCGGTGTGGTGGCGGCCTATATGCGGCATGTGCAGGACAATGCCGAGGAGTCGGTGCGCCGGGTCATCACGGCGCTCAAGGATGGCGAATTCTCGTTGCCGCTGGACAATGGCGCGCAAATCCACGTGAGCGTGCGGGTGGATCCACGGCAGCGCAGCGCGCGCATCGATTTCAGCGGCACCAGTGCGCAGTTACCGAACAATTTCAATGCGCCGCGCGCCATCACCACGGCGGCAGTGCTGTACGTGTTCCGCACGTTGGTAGACGATGACATTCCGCTGAACGCCGGTTGCCTCAAGCCATTGCGGATCATTCTGCCCGAGGCCTGCATGCTGAATCCCGAGCCGCCGGCCGCCGTGGTGGCCGGCAATGTCGAGACCTCGACTTGCGTCACCAACGCCCTGTTCGGTGCCCTCGGCATCATGGCCGCGAGCCAGTGCACCATGAACAATTTCACCTTCGGCAACGCGCAATATCAATATTACGAAACCATTGCCGGCGGTTCCGGCGCCGGTCCCGAATTTGACGGCGTGAGCGTGGTCCAAACTCATATGACGAACTCGCGGCTGACCGATCCTGAGGTTCTGGAATTCAGGTTTCCGGTGCGCCTCGAGTCCTTTGAGATTCGGGCGGACTCGGGCGGGGGCGGGCGTTGGCGCGGCGGCGACGGCGGCGTGCGCCGGGTTCGATTTCTCGAAGCCATGACCGCGTCCATCTTAAGCAACGGCCGTCACCATGGCGCCTTCGGCTTGCAGGGAGGAGCGGCAGGTGCGACCGGGCAGAATTGGGTGGAGCGGGCGGATGGGCGAATCGAACGCCTGGACCATATTGCCCAGGTTGAGATGCAGCCGGGCGATGTGTTCGTAGTGAGCACACCGGGTGGCGGCGGTTACGGAGTACCCTGGCGTTAGCGGCATCCATTAAGCTGGAATGACATAATGTTATGTTTATAATGGTCTGAAATATAAGAGTATATTATGACTAAAATACAGATGGTCGAGGTCGGTCCTCGAGACGGTCTGCAGAACGAGACGGTGCTGTTCAGCACGGCGCAAAAGCTGGAGTTCATCCGCCGTGTAGTCGATGCCGGTGCGCGGCGCGTCGAGGCGGCCAGCTTCGTGAATCCCCAACGGGTGCCTCAGATGGCGGACGCCGAGGCAGTCGCGGCGGAACTGCCGCGGCGTGAGGGCGTTACCTTCATCGGTTTGGTGCTGAATAAACGCGGCGCGCTGCGCGCCCTCGAAGCCGGCATGGATGAGTTGGGTGTGGTGTGTGCGGCGTCCGACGGGTTTGCGATTCGCAATCAAGGTATGACGTCGGACGCATCGCTCGCCATGTGCTGCGAGGTCGTGCGCTTGGCACGCGAGCACGCACGTCCGGCGCAAATTACCATCTCGACGGCGTTCGGCTGCCCGTTCGACGGCGAGGTCGATCCGTCGCGCGTGGTGGAGATGGCGCGGTTGGCAGCGGCCGCGGGTCCTGTGGAAGTCGCGATAGCAGACACCATCGGGGTGGCGAGCCCCGGTGAGGTATCGGCGCTGGTCGCGAGGGTGGCGGCTGCGATCAAGCCGCTGCCGGTGCGCGTGCACTTTCACAACACCCGCAACACCGGGCTCGCCAACGTGTGGGCCGCGGTGCAGGCCGGAGCCGAAATCGTGGACGCATCGCTGGGCGGGATCGGCGGCTGCCCCTTTGCGCCGCGTGCCACGGGAAATGTTCCCACCGAGGACGTGGCGTACATGCTCGAACGATCCGGCTTTCACACCGGCTTGGATCTTGACAGTTTGATCGTATCGGCGAGATGGCTGGGCAGCGTCATGGCGCGCGATGTGCCCGGAATGTTGAGCCGCGCCGGGGTTTTTCCGAAGTCATCGACGGAGTCGGCGATCGCGTGATGGGGTAGTATTTAATTAAATATTACAGATAGATACTATTATTATCTAATTAAAGTTATAGGATAATTCATGAGCTCAAGCTCCGCACCGACCCTGCACCTCGAGTATCGCGATGCCATTGCCTTTGTCACGTTCACGCGTCCTGAGGCCGCGAATACAATGAATCTGCAATTCGGCCACGAGTTTCTGGCGGCGGCGGGCGCCATCGGGGCGGCGTCGGTGCGAGCCGTGGTCCTGACGGGCGCAGGAAAGAATTTCTGCTTCGGCGGCGACCTGAAGGGAATGATGGCGTCGGGCAGCGACGTGCGGGCCTACTTGAGCGAACTCACCACGCATTTGCATGCCGGCATGGCGTTGCTCGCGCGCTTGGATGCGCCGGTGATCGCCGCCGTCAACGGTACGGCCGCAGGCGCCGGCATGGGATTGGTGTTGGCCGCCGACCTCGCCATCGCCGCGCGCAGCGCCAAATTCGTGTCCGCCTACACGGCAGTAGGACTCACGCCGGACGCCGCCTGCACGTTCTTGCTGCCGCGGGTCGTGGGCTACAAGCGGGCCATGGAATTGTTGCTGACCAATCGCGCCCTCGATGCGCAGCAGGCTCTGGACTGGGGGCTCGTCAATCAAGTGGTCGATGACGAGAAGTTGACGGAGACCGCGTCGGCATTGGCCGCACGCTTGGCCGCCGGGCCGGTGGGCGCGTTCGGCGCGGTCAAACGGTTGTTGGCCGAGTCCGAGCCGGGTCTCGAGGAGCAGTTGGGCCGCGAAAGCCGATCGATTGCCGCTCGAGGGGCTACCCCTGAGGGCCGCGAAGGGATCGCCGCGTTTCTGCAGAAGCGAGCACCTGATTTTCGCGGTTGAGGTTGCCGCCGACATCGTCCCACCCGACCTCGTGCCACCCGGCCCGGTGCCACCCGGCCCGGTGCCACCCCGACCTGATGTATTGGGGTCGTCTGTCATAGGCACAATTCTCGTCGAGCGGCAGCCGGCCTCCTGGAGTGCCGAGTGCGCTTCAGGGAGGGGCGGGTGTCAAGTAGCGATCGAGTTCGCGATGGAAATGCCGTACCCGCTGTTCTTGATCGGACCATAGCGGCCCACGGAAACCGCGCGATTTCGAGCCGCGCTGCACGGCGGCCACCAATTCCACGTCCTGATCGAGAACCTCGCCCAAGTTCGGCGCCACGTCCACCGGTATGCGCTCGATGTTCGGGCGCGTGGCGCCGGTCACGTCCATGCCGTCGGGTAAGCCCATCCAGCCGGGCACTGTGTAGCCGGGGTCATCGACATAGCGGAACAGGGTCATGTTGTCATAGTAGAAGCGCTCCGGGTCGGTGGCGTGCGGCAGGAAGCGCATGATGAATACGCCCTCCGGATGCATGCCGATCTGCACGTTTGGAAAATAGCCGGTGGCCCAACTGTCGGTGAGCTGAGCGTCCGTCAACTTGTCATAGTAGGCGAGTCCGAAGCGCTTGCCCCGGGCGCGCTTCGCCCGCTGTATGGCCTCGCGGACTTCACTTGCGGAGCCCTTGAACGTCGCCGGATCGATACCGGCTTCCTTCATCATGTACTGTTGATAGGGGTCGACGCTGACTTGATCGGCCACCCGGTGCGATTTGACGCCGATGGGCACGATCATGCGGCTGAAACCGTTCGGATACAGATCGTACTGGCTGAAATCTTCCATCACGCCTTGAGTCTGCGGATGAATGAAAGGAAGGTGATACGTCTCGTAGAAGGCGTCGATGCCGGTCTTCCAGTTCGCGCGCCACTCGCTGCGCACGTGGCGCACCACGTTCATCTTGTCGATTTCGTAGTTCTCGATGTAGCCCGGCGGCAAGCCGATCCATTCGCGCAGTGGCGGCGCCTTGCCGTCCATGTTGATGAAAATAAGGCCGCCGATGACGTCGCAGCGCACTTCGCTCAACGAAGGCCGGTGCGCAATCAGGCGCGGATCGAAGGTCGCCTCGTCGGTGATTTTCTCGAGCTTGCCGTCGCAGGCGAATTGCCAGCCATGGAAAGCGCAGGTGAATCTGGCGACGCTGCCGCGATCGTTGAGCGAAATGCGATTGCCGCGATGCGGGCAGACATTGTAGAAGGCCTTGATCGACGCGTCGTGCTGGCGCACCAGCAGGATTTCTTCGTGGCCGATCTCGAACACCTGGTAGTCGCCGGATTCCGGCAGGTCGGGGGTAACGCCCGCCAGCAGCCAGACGCGCGGCCACAGATGCTGCCATTCCTTTTTCATGTAGTCGGCGGAGGAGTAACGCGCCGGATCGGGTACGTCGAGTCCGTTGTCGACGGCGGGCTGTTTCGCTTCCAGCGAGTCGCTTGGCGCGTGCAAATTCATGGGCCATTCGACTTTATAATTGACCGACATGTGAGACTCCGTCGCCCAGCCAGCCCGGATGGTAACAGCGGGTTGGCCGCAAAACAATCAGGACTGACTGTTTTTAACGGAAGCGGCGCCGGCTTTGAGACTGGCGTTGATTTCGCGCGGTGTCGGATTACGCCGCAGGGTGAGGCCGCCGTTGATTTGCAGCACCTGCCCTGTCATGAAGCTCTCGTCGCCGGCGAGCCAGAGCGCGGCGTTGGCAATGTCCTCTGCCGTGCCGATCCGGCCCAACGGATATTCCTTGATAAAGGCTTCCTGCAACCCAGGCAGTGCCATTTCGTGGGCCGTCATGGGGCTGCCGGTGAGGCCCGGCGCAATGGAGTTGACGCGGACACCTTTGGCGCCGAATTCATTCGCGAAGCAGCGCACCAGCGCGTCGCCTGCGGATTTCGTCGCTATATAGGCCGCGTGATTATAGAGCAGGGCATAGGCCGACGCGGACGATAGCTGCACGATGGATCCGCCGCCGCCTGCCGCCATTTGCGCGACCATACATTGCAGAAAAAAATACACACCCTTGAACTGCAGTGCGCAGAGTTTGTCCAGTTCATCCTCCTTGACTTCCAGCAACTTGGTCATGGGCGCCCAGCCGGTGCAGTTGACGGCGACGTCGAGGCGGCCGAAGCGTTCGGCGGCGAAGCGGGCGAGGGCGGCAACATCGGCGCTGCGGGTGATGTCGCAGACGCAGTGATCTCCGCCCAGCTCTTCCGCCAGCGCCTTGAGCTTCGTGCCGGCGCGGCCCGCGACCACCACCTTGGCACCTTCCATGGCGAAGCGCCGCGCGATGGTCTGTCCCATGTTGCCTTCGCCCGCGGCACCTAAGATTACTGCTACTTTGCCGTTGATACGTCCCATGTTGATTCCCATTTAAAGAGCTGGATTTCAGGTTTGGTATTTGCTTGGGTGCCGTCAGACGCCAAGCCGGCGCAGCGGTTGCGCGCCGTCCCAGCCTTCCGCAGCGCGGCGCACGTAACGGTAGAACTTGAGCAGATCGCCCGCGGGCTCGTAGAGCTCCACCATGTGACCGAGTTCGCGCGACGTGTCGAGCATCGCAAAACTCGTGCCGGTGGCGGTGCATGCGTCGAGCGCGATTTCCCAGCCCGTCGCACGCGCTTCATTCAGGGCGTCATGCAAACTGGTTACGAAGTGCGCGACGTGGTGCACGCCGACCTCATCGCTCGCATACAGATCGCGCAGTACCGACGGCGCCTCGCCATGCTGGGTGATGAGTTCGATCATGAGATCGCCGGCCTGGCCATACGCCGAACTGTGATCGAAGCTCGCCGACGCCCCGCGGTACAGGCAGCGCGACAGCGCGATGTGTTCGAACAGGAAGAACGGCCCCCAGCCGAAGGAACTCGCGAAATCGCGCGCCGCCTGTTCGGGGTCGGGCACGTGGTAGGCAATCTGGACCGGTTTGAGGGTGCCTAAGAACAAGGGTGAGGTGGCGCTGCGCCGGTTGCCGCGCGCTACAGACGGCGCAGCGGGCGGCTGCCGTCCCAGCCAACGGCGGCCTTGCGCACCTTGGCGAAAAAAGCTTCGACCGCGGGGCCGGTCTCGATCAATTCGATCATGCCGCCGGCTTGCCGGTCCGTGTTCAGATATGCGAAGCGCATGCCGTTGGCGGTCGCGCCCCACTGCACGGGCTCGATTCCCATGGGCGCCAAACGCGCTAGGTGCTGGTCCAATGACGCCGTCATGACGCCGAGATGCTGCAGTCCCTCACCGTGGCGGTTGAGGAATTCAGAGTAAATCGACGCCGCCGTATCGTGCTGCTGGATCAGCTCTATTTGAATGTCGCCCCACTGCGCGATGGCGACCGACATGTCGAACTTCAGGGGCGCACCGCGAAAATACACATCGCCGTATTGAATGTGATCGAGCAGGTAGAAAGGGCCGACGCCGATTTTCGTCGACCAGTAGTCAACCGCGACTTCGATGTCGCGCACCACAAAGGCGTTCTGAACGATGGGCCCGAAGTGCGGCAGCATGGAGGTCGCAGCGGCCGTTGCGGCGGTGGTCACGGCTTTGGCACAGGCACGGCTTTAGGCCAGGCCCAGTTCCGCGACCAGTGACTGGCGTAAGCGGAATTTCTGGATCTTGCTTGAAGACATCGGCCACTCGTCGACGAAGCGCACGACACGCGGCACCTTGAACGCCGCCACCTCTGCCTTGCAGAAGCTCATCAGTTCCGCTTCGCTGGCGCTGCTGCCGGGCTTGAGTTCGACGAACGCCGCCGGAACCTCAGCGTACTTGGCATCCGGAATCCCGACGACTTGGGCGAGCTTCACCGCCGGATGACGGCCGAGCAGGGCCTCGATTTCCGCGGCGGCCACGTTCTCCCCGCCGACCTTCAGCATGTCCTTGTAGCGGCCATGGAACATGATGGTGCCGTGCTCATCGACGGAGCCGATGTCCCCGGTATGAAACCAGCCATCGCGATCGATGGCCTGAGCAGTTTTCTCCGGATCCTTGTGATAACCCTCGAGCAGGCTGTAGCCGCGCACCAGGACTTCACCGTGTTCGCCGGCCGCAACCTCGATGCCCGAATCCTGCGCGACGATGCGCACCTCAAGGCCGGGCAGCGGTTTCCCCAGCCGCGTGATGCGCAATGACTCAACTTCATCCGGCGAACCGGTGCACACCGTTCCCGCGGTCTCGGTCATGCCGAAACTGCCGACCTGCAGCGCCTGCGGCATGGCCTTCATGATGGATTCCGCTACCCCCGGCGGCTGCACGGCAAAGTTGGAATTCATCAGTTTGATGCGCGACAAATCGGTGCGCGCAAAATTCGGATGATAGATGAGGCCCTGCATGATGGTGACGAAACACGGATAGGTTGCGGTGACTTGATGGCGTTCGAGCATGTCGAGGGCCACGCCCGCGTCGAAATAACCCATGGTCAGATAGGTGCCGCCGACATCGAAGATGGCGAGCATGGGCAGAACCGAAGCGATGTGGAACATGGGCAGCGGTGACCAGAATCGATCTTCATGAGTGAGGCGGTATCGATGGCGTCCGAGCGCAATGGAATTGCGCACCTGCGCCTCGTGGGTGATGAGGCATCCCTTGGGGTTGGCGGTGGTCCCCGAGGTATAGAGCATCAGCCCCACGTCGCGTACCCGAACGCCAAGCCGTGCGATGTGCACGGAGCGCTCCGGCGAGGTTGCGGCGAGGGCGTCGAAGTCGCTTTGCGAAACAAAGCCGGGCGCTGCCGTGCCACCCATGAGCACGACATTGCGCAGAGCCGGCGCGGCGCCAAGCGTCAGGCGCCGCGGATTGGTTTGCGAGTTAAGGTCGGCCAGGGCGCTCGACAGCCGCTCGACGAAACTCACTTGCTCGGCAACGGCGTCGGTGGTGACCAGAGTGACGATATCGCCGTTCTCGATGACATAGGCGAGTTCGGAGGGGCGGTAGCGTGCGTTGATGGGCACGACCACGGCGCCGCACAGGGCGGCGGCAAAGAAAATCTCGACGAATGCCGGACAGGTGTGCATCAGGATGCCGACGCGATCGCGCGGCTTGACCCCAAGTGCCTGCAGGCTTCGGGCGCGCAGCAGCGCGCGCGCGGCCAGCTCTCGGTAGGTGTACTGTGAATCCGGAAACACCAGTGCCGGCGTGTCTGGATAGCGATCGGCAGCGCTCAGCAACAGGTCGCCCATGGTTGTGACCGTGATGCGGAGCTGCGAGAGATCTTCGCCAGTATTGCCAACCATAGTGTCCCTGCTCGAAGCAGATGTTAAGTTCGACAGTAGCACGTCGCGATTCTAAAAAAAACAGTCAGGACTGTTTCTTTTTGAAGGTCGGCTGCCTATACTCAAAAATAGTCAAGCTCACCCTGTTGGTCCAGTTTCAATAAAATGAGCATACGCCTGCCGCTAGATCCGCCCAAACGTTGGGGCATGACCGATGACGAACTCGCTTCGTGTCCGTTGTCGTTCCGTGACGATGCGTTGGCGGGTCAAGTTTGCTTGGTCTCGGGCGGCGGCAGTGGCATGGGACGAGCCATCGCCTACGTGCTGACCCGTCTCGGGGCGGAGGTGGCAATCTGTGGCCGCCGTGCCGACAAGCTCGACGAAACCGCGGCCGGCATCGAACAGCGTCTCGGTAAAAAAATCCTGACCAAGGCCATGACCATCCGCGACCCTGAGCAAGTGCACGAATTGCTGGCCGAGACCTGGGAGCGATTCGGACGAGTGGATGTGCTGGTCAATAGCGCCGGGGGACAATTTCCGCAGGCGGCCATCGATTTCAGTGTCAAGGGCTGGAACGCCGTGATCGACACGAATCTGAACGGCACCTGGCACATGATGCAGAGCGCGGCGCAGCAGTGGCGCGATCGTGGTCGCGGCGGAAGCATTGTGAACATCGTCGCGGTAGTGACGCGCGGCATGCCGCAGGTCGCGCACACCGCGGCGGCGCGCGCCGGTGTCATTTACTTGAGCAAAACGCTGTCGGTGGAGTGGGCGCCGCTCGATATTCGGGTCAATTGCGTGGCGCCCGGCTCGATCGCCACCGAGGGACTCAATGTTTATCCGCGCCAGGCCGCGGAGGACTTTGCGGTCTCCAATCCCATGAAGCGAATGGGCGATGTCATCGACATCGCGCAGTCCGTGGTCTATCTCGCCGCACCGACCGGTAAATTCATCACCGGCGAAGTGCTCACCGTGGACGGCGGACGGCAGAACTGGGGCGAGGATTGGCCGGGCGGCATCCCCGATTATTTTCGAGTGCCGGGGCGCTGACGCGCCCGCTACGCCGCCGCGTGCTACGCGGCCGCGGCCGAACTCGCGTCGCCGGCGGCAAACGGACAGTAGCTCTCGCGCTCGACCAGGCCCAGCACGAAGGATAATTTCGCCATACCCGAAATCACGGCCATCGCCGTGCCGAGTTCGAGTATCTGCGCCTCAGAGAAGTTCGCGCGCAGGCGCGCGAACAGTTCAGGGGACATGCGGCCGTCCATGTTCGACAGTGCGATCTGCTCGGCATAGTCGATGACGGCGCGTTCGGCGGCAGCGAAGGGTGCCGGATCTCCCTCGATGAGCGCATCGATCTGCGCCTGCGTAAAGCCCGCCTCGAGTGCACCGGGCACGTTCTGCTTGTTGCACGTGCGGCAGCCGTGGATCAGCGACAGCTTGAGGCGCGCCAGCTGTTTATAACGCTGTTGCACCGTGCCGCCAAAGAACACCTTGGCGTAGAACTGCTGCATTACGAACTCGAGCAGTTCCGGCGCTTGTGCGAACACCTCGACGAAGGTGGCGTCGCCGGTGAGCTTGTCGAGCATGTCGCGCGCAGACTGCCATTGCGGCGCCATCTGGGCGCGGTCGGTGCGGGTGAAAAACGTGTCGGGCATGACGAAAGTCCTCTTGTTTACTCGGCCGGTGGTTTATGCGGATAACAATCCGAGAATGGATACGCTGGCGATATTGCGATTGGGTATTCCGCCCAAGTTGTGCGTGAGTCCGATCGCCGGACCGAGGCCGCCACGGCCTCGCAATTGCCGTTCGCCGGCGCGGCCCAGCAGCTGCAAATATATCTCGTAAGCCATGCGCAGGCCGGTGGCGCCGATGGGATGACCGAAACACTTCAGGCCGCCGTCGATCTGGCAGGGAATGACGCCGTCGCGGTCGTAGCGGCCGTCGAGCACGTCGCGCGGCGCGCGCCCCAGATCCGAGAGTCCGAGATCCTCCATCAGCACGAGTTCGGTGATCGAGAAGCAATCGTGAACCTCGATCAGATCCAGCTGCTCGCGCGGATTGCGGATGCCGGCTTCTGCGTAGGCGCGCGCGGCGGCGATGGGCGTGGTCAACGTATGACTTCCGTCCCAGGATTGGTGTCCCATCTCCACGCCGTTGCTCGGCGCCAGCTGCATTGCCTGTACCGACACCAGATCGCGTTTGCCGAGGCTGCGCGCGATCTCGGGAGTCGTGACGATGGCGCACGCGGCGCCGTCGCTCACCCCGCAGCAATCGAGCATGCCCAGCGGGTAGGCGATGGCGGGCGCATCGAGCACCTGCTGCAGGGTGATGCGGTTGCGCAGATGCGCCTTCGGATTGCGCGTGGCATTCTCGTGGCTCTTGACCGAGATGTGCGCCATTGCGCGTTTCAGGTCCTGCATCGAGTAGCCGTAATGTTCGGCGTAGGCGCTGGCCAGCTGTGCGAACGCGCCGGGCGCGGTGCTGGTGGGCAGGTACAAATCCTCAAAGGTTCCCTTGGTGCGCTCAGGCAAACCGCTGAAGCCGGTGTCCTTGAGCTTCTCCACGCCCATGGCGAGAGCGATGTCGCAGGCGCCGGCGGCCACCGCGTAGACAGCGCCGCGCAGCGCCTCGGTGCCGGTCGCGCAAAGGTTCTCCACGCGCGTGGTGGGTACGTTCGGAAGTCTCAATGCCATCGACAGGGGCAGCGACGACTTGCCGGTGTTCTGCTCGTCGAAAAATACGCCGAGCCAGGCCGCGTCGATGCGGTCGCGCTCGATGCCGGCATCTTTAAGCGCCTCCGCGAAAGCCTCCACCATCAAGTCGTCCGGACCTTGGGCCCAACGCTCGCCGAAGCGTGAGCAGCCCATACCGCAGATCACCACCTTGTCCTTGATTCCGCTTGCCATTTGTCGGTCCCGGCCTAAACCGTCGTTGCCTTCCAGAAATAGCGGCGGAAGCCGCGCGCGCGATCTTCATCCTTGATGCGATACACGAATCGCACGGCATCGTTGACCTTGAGTTCACCCGGCTCGATGTCGGTAAATTCCATCAATAAATTCCCGCCCTCGGCGAATTCGACGTTGCCGTACAGGTAGGGCGGCCTCGCGGCGTAGGCCTGCCAATCCTCGGTGAAGGACTTGACGCGCCCGTGCGAGTCCGCGAGCCGGTGGGCCACCTGGGTATCGGTGGCGCGGCATGCCGGATTGACGCAAACACGCGCGAGTGGAAATTGAACGCTGGCGCAGAGTCGGCAGCGTCCGCCGTTGAAAGCGCTGAGCGCGCCGCGTTTGCGGTAAGCCACCGTATGCGCGGTGCGCTGATCGCGTTCGGCGCGCATGCCGAAATCCACGTCGAGCAAGCCGCGATGCGACAGATACCGCACGTAGCTGATTTCCTCACGCTTGCGCGTCAGTGCGTCGGTGAGTGGGCGGCCGGCGGATTGCAAGCCCGGCTCGGCCCGCAGCAACAGCGCGTCGACGCCCTGGGCGATACCGACCACCACGATCAGTTCGCCGGGGGTCGCCGCTTCGAGCGTGGCGCCAAGCATCAACAGCGGCAGGGCGGCGCCGGCGTCGCCGCATTCGGCGAGAACGCGTTCGTCGCGCCGTGCCTGCGGGAGGCCGCAGGCCTCGGCGATGCGCTTCGCGGTTGCTGCGGCGGTCGGCAATACCAGATGCCGCACGGCATCGGCGCCTACCCCGGCGGCCGTCAACAGTTCGGACACGGCATTTGGCACCAGTTCCAGCAGCGATTCATCGCGTACCCAGCGCTCCTCGAGTGCATAGTCGAATTTCGACCCGCTCATGCGGTAGTGGTCGACGAAGTCGCTGCTGAGGCTGTAAGTGCCCACCACCGTGGCGAGCGCCGCCGGATCCGCAGGACCGAGCAGCAGCGCCGCCGCGGCGTCGCCGTAGCTCATTTCCTGCGGGCTGCCTGCGCGCGTCAGCCGCGCATCGCTCGCCACCAACAAGGTGAGCGCACGATCGGCGCGCCGCAGCGCGTTGATCAGGCCTTGGGTGCCTGCGCGCAGGGACGCCCCCAAGTTCAGCGTCTCGGTGGCTTGCGGAAGATCGAGCGCCGCGGCGAGCGCCACGGCGTCATCGCGGTCGAGGAAGGGTGCGGTCGTTGAGCAAAATGCGATGGACTGCGGCGCCAACTGCGGGTCCTGCGCGGCGCGTTGCGCCGCCAGAACACAGGAGCGCGCGGCTTCGACTGCGATCGTCAGCGCATCCTCGTCCCAATTACAGATGGCGCGCGCACCGCGCATGCTCCTGCGTCCCGGCGCACTCGTCCATGCCATTGCTTCGACGATGACGGCGTGCGCCAGGCGCAGCTTCGGCACATGCACCCCGATGCGCAGTATGGAGCCTAAGTCGTGCACGGCAGGCAGCGCTCAATGGACATGGCACGCTCTAATTTTCGTGGCACGGTTCAATTTTCGTAGAACGGCTCGAGCAGCGGTTCGACGCGCAAGTGCGGCGGAATGAGCGCGCGGCCGATGCGCCGGTCGAGTTCCTCGTGCCAGTGATAAATGCGCCGCTCCTGGTAATTCAAGGGCATGCCGCGAAAGCCCGGCGACATCAGTGATTCCTGGATCTGCGGACCGAATTGCAGGTCTTCGTCGAGGATCCGCTTAAAATTTGCTATGCGCGTCTGCCACAGTTCCGGCGGCGGGCCGCCGCCCCAATCCGGTGCGAACCAGTGGCACTCGATGCGCATACTGGTGTCCGATGTCGGCCAGAACAGCAGGAAGGGCACGCCGCTAGGATCCACCGGAGCTACCAGGTTGGGATAGAAGTTGAACGAGGGATTGTTGTTCGAGGACACGACGGTGGCCGACTCGATGCGGCGCATGCCGCGCGTGCCGGGGTCCTGCCAATCCGGCCGGCGATTCGGGGTCACCATGATGGAGTGGCCGTTGCGGTACAGGGCGATCGTGGTGCCGCGATAGTCGAGGAAGCGGTCGACGGTGCCCTGGTGAATGGACTTCAAGTGATAGACCTCAAGGAAGGCGTCGAGCAGCACCTTGACGTTGCACTGCACGTCGTAACCTTCCTGCGCGACCAAGCGCCAGCAGTCCGGCTCGAACTGCTGGAAGTAGTCGAAGAAAGGATGCGTATGCTGAAGCAGCGCCTCCGCTTGCGGGTCTTCGTTGATGAACACCCAATTGGCGAATCTTTCGCAGCGCACGCCGATCAGCGAGCGGCTCGACATGTCGAGATTCGGGAAGTCGCGCTTGTCGCGCAGGTTGACCAGTTTGCCGTCCAGACTGTAAGTCCAGCCATGGTAGCCGCACACCAGTCCGTCGATTTTTCCGCACGGGGTCTTCACCAACGGGCCGCCGCGGTGGCGGCAGGTGTTGTAGAACGCGCGGATTTCGTCGTCCTTGCCGCGCACGATGAGGATCGGCGTGCCCGTCTTCTTCCATAGAAGGAAGCTGCCCGGCTGCGGCAACTCATCGACGTGGCAGGCATACAGCCAGCTGCGATGCCACATCCGATCCGATTCGAGTTTGAGAAAGGCCGGGTCGGTGTAGCGGCCCGCGGGTACGTCGGGCAATGAGGGGAATCCCTCGGGCGGGCTAGTCCGCTCGGCCTCGTACTTCATGCCCTCGATAAACCGACGCACCGTTGCCGTATCCATGACCTTAAGCCTCGCGCGAGCACTCTTTAAGTTCCGCCACATTATACCCGGCGGCAAAAAAGAAACAGACCTGACTGTTTTTTTATTGCGCCGGGGTATAGGCTTTCCCCAACCGGGGGAGAGTCGCGTGGCCGAGCTTATTCTGCATCATTTTGACCCATCCCCCTTTGCGGAAAAGGTCCGCCTGATGCTGGGTCTGAAGGGTCTGGCATGGCGCTCGGTGGAAATACCCATGGTCATGCCGAAACCCGAGCTGACCGCACTGACCGGCGGTTACCGCAAGACCCCGGTTCTGCAGATCGGCGCCGACATCTACTGCGACACAAGTTTGATGGCGGCCGAGCTCGAGGCGCGACACCCGCACCCGACACTGTTTCCCGGCGGTCAGCGGGGCATGTCCTTCGCGCTTGGCGCCTGGAGCGACCGCGCCTTCTTCGAACCCGGCGCCGGGCTATCCATGGCATTGAATAAGAGCGGCCTGCCGCAGGCGGTTATCGACGATCGCAAGGCGTTTTTTAATTTCATGGATTTCGACACGCTCGAACAAGAGATCCCGCACTTGACGGCCCAGTTCCGCGCGCAGGCGGATCTCATCGAGCAGCAGCTTGGCGACGGCCGCGCCTTTCTGTTCGGAGAGGCGCCCGGCCTCGCCGACATTCACGGCTATTTTCCGGTGTGGATGGCGCGCGGCAATGTGCCGACCGCCGCGGCAATTTTCGCACCCTATGCGCGAATGCTCGCCTGGGAGCGGCGCGTGCGCGCGCTGGGGCATGGCACGCGGAACGCCATGAAACCTGAAGATGCGCATGCCGTCGCGCGAAATGCATCGCCGCCGCAAGGTTCGGGCGTGGATCCCGCGGATCCTCTCGGCCTCACCGCGGGCACGCAGGTATCGGTTGCGCCCGATGACTACGGCCGAGATCCCGTGGCAGGCGAACTGGTCACCCTGTCGCTCCACGAGGTCGCGGTACGCCGCACGGATCCCAAGGCCGGCGCGCTGCTGGTGCATTTCCCGCGCATCGGCTATCGGATCAGGGTGCTTTGAGCCCACGCAAGGCCGGGCGACGCGAGAATACAACAAATGACGTAACTGCCGGTTCGGCGGGGATTTTCCGTGTCCGCGGGCGGCTTGGGAGTCCCTACGTGCCTGTTGAAGCTAACCTTTTTTTGGTTTAAACAAACCGTCAGGCTTGTTTTTTTTCAGCGTCCCGCGTAGCTTGCGTTGCGCATATTCCGAAAAAGGCGCGAGCGATCGCATAAGCCGTTTCGATTCTTTCAGAGGGGGAGCAGTAAATGACTATCAGCAAGCGCAATGGACGATCACGTCGCGCAACACTCAAGCAGAACACTCTTGCGCCGCTTGCCACGGCAGCGGTGTTGCTGTCCGCAATGGCGCAGGCACAAACGGCCGGTGCACCGTCCGCTGCCGCCGTCGGCGGTCTGGATGAAATCGTCGTCACCGCGACACGCCGCGAGTCGAACCTACAATCGACGCCGATCGCGGTCACTGCCATCGACTCGCAGGTGATGGCGGATCTTACGCCGCGCACGCTCGCCGATATCGCGCTGTTGGTGCCGAACTTCTCGGCCAACAAGGTCAACGGTTTCAACGCCGCATCCTTTGCGATGCGCGGTGTGGGCAACACCGACATCATCGTTTATAACGAGGCGCCGGTCGCCGTGCTCATCGATGACTTCGTGATGCCGAGCACGCAGACTCAACTGCTCGATCCTTTCGATGTGCAGGAGATCGAAGTGCTGCGCGGACCGCAGGGCACGCTGTTCGGCAAGAACACCACGGGCGGTGCAGTAGTCGTCAAGACCAAGGCGCCGGTGTTGAATGAAATGACCGTCGAGGCCCAGGCCGGGGGCGGAAGCTACGACGAGTACAACGCCAAGGGCGCAATCAACATCCCCATCATCACCGATCACCTGGCGCTGCGCGTGGTCGCAAGCCAAGAGCACCAAGACGGCTGGATGCGCAATGGCGCCAGCAACTCTATCGGCGGCACGACTTATACCGGCACCGGCGAACGCGTCGGCGGCAGCGACGTATTCACCGGACGAGCCAAACTGCTTTGGGAGCCCATCGACAACTTGCGGGTGCTGTTTACCTACGAAATGCTCACTGACCGCTCGGGCACGCCCGGCGCCGTCAATAGCACCCCAACCAATCTGCGGCCAGGCACCAATGTGCCGTACTTCGTTTTTCCGCAACTCGGCTTGCCGGGCTACACCGGCAACAACCCCCTGGGTAATGCCGGTGTCGACAATCGCCAGGGCTATCTGATCGATGAGCAGAACGGGCATCGCGTCGATGCGCAAGGCGAGCATCTGAACATCGATTACACCATCGACGCAGGTACTTTCACCTGGGTGCAGGGTTATCGATCACAGGATTCCAGCCTGCCCTCCGATTACACGGGTGTGGTCGGGCCGGTGTCGGTGTTCGATGCCAATCGTTCCGACCGCCGCAAGACTTGGCAGGAGGAACTGCGCTTCGCCTCGAAGCAAATCGGCGACTTCAATTTCGTGGCCGGTGCCTTCTACCAGCACGATGACACTAAGTTCTGCGTCGCGCAGATCCTAGGCATCTATGACTTGTTCGGCGTGCCCACCCCGCCGGGATTGCAGCCGGGCGGCTACAATAATAATCCTCAGGTGCTGTGCAATGCTCAGACCGAGCAGTCCAAGGCGCTATACGGCGAGACCAATTACAAGTTCACGGATGCAACCACCTTGACCGTCGGCGCGCGCATCACGCAGGACAGCAAGAACTGGATCGGCCGTCAGCAGATATTCGTGCAGCAATTGCCGTCGCCCACCGGTGCCATCGACCCGAACTTCACTTATGTGCAGCTCGGCGGCCTGATGAATGGCGATAATTTCGGCGCCTATCCCTTTGGTGTGGTGACTGACAGCCACTCATGGACGCAGCCTACGTATCGCGTGACCCTGTCGCATCAATTCGATCAGGACCTGTTCGGCTATGCGAACTTCTCGCATGGCTTCAGGGGCGGTGGCTATAACGACCAGGTGGGCACGGGCGGCACCCCCATTACTCCGGCAGAGAAGGCGCCGACGAATCCGGAGAAAGCGGATTCGTTCGAAGTGGGCATGAAGAGCGAACTGTTCGATCGCCGCTTGCGCCTCAATGAAGCGCTGTTCTATGTGCGCTATACGGATCTCATCCGGCAGGTGGTCTCGCCCATCACAAACGCCGCCGGCCAGCCGGCGGAGGAGACCTTGTTCAAGAATGCCGCGAAGATGACGACTTACGGTATCGAGAACGAGCTGACGTTCAAGGTCACGGACGCCTTGATGCTGCGGGTGCCGTTCAGTTGGCAACGCTGTTCCTATGGCAACTTCTCGACGCTGGACGCCGCGGGCGGAACCATTGATCTGTCCGGCCTGGCGGTCAACCGTTGTCCTACAGTGACGGCGACCATCGACGTGAATTACACGATTCCGGTGCCGTGGACCAATGGGCACATCGTCGTCGACGTCAACGACAATTATGTTGCCAGGAATCTCGACACCTATTCGATCGCGCTGCCGAATGCGCCGTTCACGCAGACCTATGCGCAGGGTCGGGCGCTGCTCGGCGCCTCCGTGACCTACAACGGTGAAAACAATCGCTGGTTCGCGCGAGTCTATGGACGCAATCTCACCAACAAGCTGTACGTCGAGTCGGCACAGAACGTCGACCCGCTGTGGGTGTGGTCGTTCTACGGAGAACCGCTGTTCGTCGGCGGCGAAATTGGCTTCAAGTTCGGCAAGAATTGAGTCGGAGGCGGGGGCCGCGGCCGTCGGGTCGCGCTCCCCGCACTCACACCACTCCCTGTTCGCGCAAGACTGCGATCTCGTCGGGCGAGTAGCCGAGTTCGGTAAGCACCGCCTCGGTGTGTTCGCCCAGCAGCGGCGGGCGCTGCGGGATGGTTGCTGGAGTGGCGGTCAACTCGACCGGCAGACCCGAGACGGGTACCGGCCGGTGCAGGCCCGGAAAGCCCGTGATCGAATGCAAAAAATGCATGGCCGCCACTTGCGGATCGTCGAGCGCCTGCTGCGGCGTATAAATGGGACCCGCCGGCAGGCCGGCGGCATTGAGCGCCTCGAGGGCTTCGGCCGTCGTGCGCGTGGCGCACCACGTCGCCATTCTCTCCAAGATGTCTTGGCTGTGAGTGCCGCGCGAATCGTCGCTGTGGTAAAGGGCATCGCCGGTCCAACGCGTCTCGTCTCCCATGAGCTTGGCCCAGCGGCGGAACAGACCGTTGCCGACCACATGCGTCAACACGTGCCCGTCGCGGGTGGGGAATACCGCGGACGGTGCGGAAGTTTGCACGCGGTTGCCGCTGCCCACCCGATTGATTCCCGTGGCTCCCTGTTCGGCCAGATGCGATCCGAAAACGGCGAGCGCGGTTCCCAGCAGCGTGCCTTTGACTTCCTGGCCTTCGCCGCTGCGCTCGCGATGCAGAATCGCCGCAAGCGTGCCCAAGGCGCACAGCACGGCAGTGCTGTAATCGACATAGGGCGCAGCCGCTTTCAGCGGAGCGCCGGGTTCGCCCGAGATATACATGGCGCCCGACATGGCCTGGCCCACGCCGTCGAAGCCGCCGCGCTGCGCATAAGGACCTCGATCGCCGAAGGCGGTTTGCGTGGTGAGGATGATGTCGGGACGAATGGCGCGCAAAGTCTCATAGTCGATGCCCATGGCGAGTAGCTGGGCGGAAGGCAGATTGGCGACCACGACATCCGCCGTGGCGACCAGCCGCTTTACCAGCTCGCGTGCGCCCGGCTTGCCGGGGTCGAGCGTCACTGAACGTTTGCCGCAGGCGGTTTGGAAGAACACGCCGCCTTCGCCGCCGTCGGCCACCGGCGCGATGAATCGATCCTCGCCGCCGTCGCGTCGCTCGATGCGGATCACTTCCGCGCCGAGAAACCCCAGCAATGTGGCGCAGTACGGTCCGGCCACATATCGGCCGAAATCGAGCACGCGGATGCCGTGCAGTACTTGGCGTGAAACATCCGCCGTCTTGTTGGATTCGCTCATGTCGGGTGTTGTGCGGGCGCCATTAAAGCGCGAGCGAGTTGGGCTGGGACGGCGCGACCGTGATTTCGATCCGATCGTCAACTACGTTGACCGCATGAGTCGCGAGCGGCCGGGTTGCCGGAGCACCGAGCACACGTCCGTCGCGCACATCGAAGGCTGCACCATGCAGCGGGCAGATCAGCCGGGTGCCGCGCAGCCGGCCTTCATTGAGACGCGCGTAGGCGTGCGTGCAGATGTTGTCGAGCGCGTAGACTCCCTCCTTGGTGCGGCAGATGACGAGCTCGCGGCCGTCGCGGGACAGGGCGTGCATTTTCCCCTCCGCGACTTCGCTGAGTGCAACGCTGATGGGAGCTGGGTTCGACATCGGCTGGGATCCTCGGCTGTAACTGTAATAGGAGCATAATCCCTCATGGCAAAAATCACATTCATTGCGCGCATGACTTGCATGCCGGAGAAGCGGGTCGAATTCATTCGGCTGTGCCGCATGCTGGAAGAATATGCCCAGGTCAACGAACCCGGCACGCTGGCCTATCAATTTTTCAAGCTGCGTGACGAAAATCGCTACGCGGTGTTCGAGAGCTTTCGCGACGCGGCGGCTGAACACGTGCACATGAACTCGAAAATACTGGCGGAGACCGCACCCAAGATCTCCGCCTGCCTGACCGGCACTTGGGAGCGCGAATATTTGGATGAACTCGAGTGATACACGGAGACCGCAACATATGTCGACGACTTTCATTGCAACGCTGGGCATCAAGCAGGGCCAGGAGGCCGAGTTCGAGCGCCTGCAGAAGGAATTATCCGAACTGACGCACGCCAACGAGCCGGGCACTCTGGTTTATGACGTGATCAAGAGCCGCGACAAGCTAAGGACCTATGTGGTGTACGGGCGCTTCAAAGACGAGGCGGCATTCCAAGCGCACCAGGCCAGCCCTTTTCACGACCGGCTGGTGCCGCCCATCATGGCGTGCGTCGAAGGAGACATGGATCTGAAGATGCTGGATTGGAAAAGTTAACGGACGCCTAGCGATCCTCGCCGGCGAGTTCCTTGAGCTTCTCTTCGAGATAGCGCAGCACCCGCTGGTCGCGTTCGGTTTCCTTGTGCGTCAAGAAGCTGATGGCCATGCCTTCCATCACATAGCGGGTCAAATCGAAGCCCAGTAGAAATTTTTCGCCCTTGCGCTTCCATTCGGGAAACAAGTCCAGGCTGGTGGTGTAGAACTCGCGCTCGAACGCCTCCTGCGCGGGGAACAAGATGGCGGCGAGTTCCTTATCGGTGCGCGCCGCCACGGCGAGTTCGAAGAAGGCGACGAACCAGGGGTGCTTGACGTGCGCCCAGTAACTTTGCACGCCGAGCTTCACGTGATCCCCATCGATGGGCTCCTTGGCCATGGACTTGCGCATGGCACGTAATCGCTTGGCGTGCAGATAGTCGACCGCCGCCCGGACGATGTCCATTTTGGAAGGAAAGTGGTGCAGCATGGCGCCGCGCGACAGGCCGGCCTTGTCGGCGATCACCGCGGTGGTGGTCCGCGCGTAGCCTAGTTCGACCAGGCATTTGATGGCGGATTCGATGATTTGCGTGCGGGTGGAGGCGCTCTTCTGGGCCTGCCAGCCCACGGCTACGGCTGCCGTTGCCGTGCTGCCGCCCGTTCCCTCTGCATTTGCTGCCATGCGTTAAACCTTCCCCTGGTGCGCTTGATTCTCAAAAAACCGTTATAAGCCAAAGTCGTATCATGTGCTTGAAAAAGTCAGATCAGCTTGTAACAGGATGAGTTGACTGATAGCGTCACCATACAACAACGGGCGCGAATTGGGGGACATATGGGACGAGTCAGCGGCAAGATAGCTCTGGTGACCGGTGCGGCCTCCGGTCTCGGCAAGGCGGATGCGTCGGCGCTGGTAAGGGAGGGCGCCACCGTCGTCATCACCGACATCAATGAGATGGCGGGTCGCGAGCTTGAAGCGCTGCTGAACGCGGACAGATCCGGCAGCGCCTACTTCATGGTGCACGATGTAGCGAACGAGAACCGTTGGCAGGAAGTGTTCGCGGAGATCGGCCGCCGCTTCGGCGGGCTGCACATTCTGGTCAACAATGCCGGCATGGTCACCATCGGCAGCCCAGAATCGGCCACCCTGGCGCAGTTCCATGCACATCTGCGGGTGATGACGGATAGCGTGTTCCTGGCCTGCAAGTACGGGATACCGTTGATGAAGGATTCGGGCGGCGGCTCCATCATCAACATGTGTTCGACGGCGACGCACTTGGGGTATCCGGTGTTCTATGCGTATTCGGCCGCGAAAGGCGCGGTGCGCTCGATGACCAAGGCGATCGCGGTGCACTGCCAGATGAACCACTACAATGTGCGTTGCAACTCTATCCACGCCGGCGCGATCGAGACTCCAATGGTGGTGAAGGCAACTCAAGATCTCGGCATGCAAATGTCGATGTACGACGCGACGCCGGTCGGCCTCGGCAAGCCCGAGGACGTGGCAAACCTCGTGGTCTATCTGGCTTCCGATGAGTCGCGCTTCGTCAATGCCGCCGAAATCATGATCGACAATGGACTGATCGCGCAGTAGCGGGCGCTATCCTTGAACCGAGGTCGGACCCGATCACTTGCCGGCGACGCGGCTCGTGCCGGCGCGCTTAACTTTCGCTTTCACCTTCGCCTGCGCCCGCGCGTGCGCCTCGGCGTCATGCCGCTTCTTGAGATCGGGATTCATTACATAGAGTTCGCGCTCCACCAGCTGCAGCATGGGCTCGATCATCTTCGAGTCCATGGATCCGGTGTGCACTTTTATCGCCATGCCCTCGAGCAGGGTCTGCGACAGGGTCATTGCGACCTGTAGCGATTTACGATCGGCGTGCCACTCGGGAAACAATTCCACTGCTTCCTTCAGGAAGCGGACGCGATAGTCGATTTCGAGCGGATGCAGGATGCGCACGAGATCCTTGCTGGTGCGCGCCGCAAGGGCGAGTTCGTGGAAGGCGACGAACGCCGGCTTTTGCAGTTGGCGCCAATACTCCCGCACCATGGTTGCCGGGTCGTGGCTGACCGTCTTGGACGCACGCCGGAACGCCCGGATGCGCCGTTCGTGCAATTCGACGATGGTAGCCTTGATCAGTGCTGAACCGAATTCGTAATGATGCAGCATCGCACCCCGCGACATGCCTGCCTCGGCGGCGATCTTTGAGGTAATCGTATTGGCATAACCGAATTTGACGATGCAGCTGATGGTTGCGTCGACCAATCGCCCACGGGTTTGTGCGCTCTTTAGATTTCGTTCCATGGGAACGACATGTTGCAGCAAGCCATTCGGTCGGTCTACTTGCCGTCAACCGAGAAAGCCAGCAAGACATTTCCCGGCATGTGAAAGTACATGCCGTAGCCGGAATTCGTATACACCATGCCGCCGTGGATCACAGGGCCTCCGCCGCCGATGGTTCCGCCGTGCGCCGCGGCTCCGCCGAGTGAGGTCTGATTCTGAGTGGTATCGTACTGCCACAGGACGCGGCCGGAATCGGTGTCATAGGCGCGCAGCCGGCCGTCCATGTGGCCGGCAAAGACCGCGCCGGGAATTGCCGCGATCGACGACAGTATGCCGGGATCGCAGAACTGCCGGCCGCGGCAGACATCGTCTGCGGGCGCCTGCCATAGCACTTTGCCGGAGACCGGATCGAGGGCATACAACCCCGGACGCGGCGCGCCGGCGCCGGCGTCTCGCTGCTTGTTGGACGCGTCCATGGAGTCCGCCATATCCGAGATGGGCACATACAAACGTTTTCCGTCATAGGCCATCCCGAACTGAACGCCGCCCTGTATGGAGCCGCGCCCGACGCGATTCGACCACAGGGCGCGATCGTGTTGCGCCGGGTCGATGGCCATGACCAGTCCGCTCTTCAAGCCGAAGAACAGCCGCTCGCTCCGGTCCGGAAGCGCACCCAGCATGATGCCGGATCCCAAGTCGGCATCCGGTCCGGAGTTTGCCGGGCAACTGTCGAGGCCTACCATACAGCCCACGTTCCAGGCATCACCGGCGACGACCTGCCAAGTCCACTTGATCTGGCCGGTCTTAAGGTCGAGCGCGACCACGGAATTGCTGCGGTCGTCGGCTGGTCCGGTGTAGTTGTTGCCGGTGCCGACGTATAGCAGCCCGCGCTTTTCATCCACGGTCGGCGAATTCCAGATGGCGGCGCCCGAAGGAGAGAAAATCTTCGTGCCGCCGCCGGTCACTCCGCGCTGCTGCGGCACTTCGTCGATCATGTAGCGTTGCCACAGGCGCCGACCCGTCGCGGCGTCGTACGCGACCACGCTGCCGCGGAACGTGCAGCATGGATAGGTCGGGTCCACGGTAGCTTCCTCGAGCGACGATACCGCCACATAGAGGGTTCCGTTGTAGTAGGCCGGTGACCCGGTGACCGTGGCGCTGGGGTGATCATCGACACGCTGCCGCCATAACTCACGGCCGGTGGTGGCATCCAGCGCATACACCCGGCCGATGAGATCGCCGAAGAATGCGCGTTTGATGTTGCCTTGGTGGGCGGGTATTACCACCGGTGTGCGCACTTCGGCCGTGGTCTCGAAGCTCCAGCGGATGCACCCGTCCTTTGCGTCGAGAGAATAGACCGTACCGCTCTGGCTTCCCATATAAAGGGCGCCATAGGCAAACGTCGGTTGCGAGCGCGCGCGCACCGAGGCAGGGTAGGAAAACGCCCATTTGACTTTCAATCGTGGAATATCCGACGCCGCAAGACCTGCGGCCGCCTGCGGCACGAAGTGGTCATTGCCGAGCTCGAAGCCCCAACCGACGATGTCGGGCTCGCGCGCAAGATCGAAATGCATTGCCGCGCCAGTGCAATTCGGCGCGGGCGGCGGCTTGGGAGCGCCGAAGGGTAGGCCCGATAGGTACTCGGCGACGTGCCGCTCGTCCGCGTCGCTCAAGCCCGCCGTCTGGGTGCGCATAATGCCCACCGACAGAGCGCGATGAATGGCTTCCGGGGTCATCAACTCGATAAATGTCCGTGACGGTGCTTTGGCGATCTGTCCCTCATGACAGTGTTGGCAACGCTGGTGATAGAGCGCAGCGCCGGGCAATTTTTCGCGGTCGATACCGGCTTTCGAGGTGTCCATTTTCCGTCGTAGGGCGTCGAGGTCGTCGGCGGCCGTGGCCGGAGCAGCGATCGCGGGCGGGGCAGTAATCGCGGTCGGGGCAGTAATCGCGGACGGGGCAGTAATCGTCGACGAGGCAGCCGGAGCTGCCACTGCACCCGCGAAAGGGGTCGCGCTGCAAAGCAACAGGACAAGTAAGGATTTACGCACCCGATCCCCCCATTTTTTTGAAGCGCAGCCAAACGCACTTGGATTATGGCACTCCCGAAACAAACATTCATGCTTGTTTTTTTATTGAACGGCGCGTAGCTTGCGAAATCGGCAATGGGAGGTGGCAATTGGATTTTTCCCTGAGCGATGAACAGCGCGCATTGCAGTCTGCTGCGCGGGAATATGCGCAAAAGCGCCTGCCGGCGCTGGCGCGAGAAATCGAAGAGAGCGGCGAGCCGCCTGCGCACTCCCTCATCAAGGAATACGCAAGTCACGGATTTCTCGGCATCAATATTCCCGAGGCATTGGGCGGGCTGGGACTGGGGAATCTCGAGGCGTTGATAGTGCTCGAGGAATTCGGCAAGATTTCCTCCGCCGTCGCATTCCCTGTATTTGAATCGTGCGTGGGGCCCGTGCGGGCCATTGAGCGTTTTGCCAATGACGAACTGAAATCGCGGGTGGTGCCCCTGGTTTGCAGCGGCGACAAGGTGGTTGCGATTTCGATGTCCGAACCTGCGGCTGGTTCGGCGTTGACGGATTTGACGACGCGTGCCGAATTGCGCGGCGATCGCGTCGTCTTGAACGGCACCAAGCGCTGGTGCTCCGGCGGCGGACATGCCGACGGCTATGTCGTGTACTGCCGGATGTCCGAAGAGCTAGGCGCCAAAGGCATCGGCGCCGTGTACGTCGAGAAGGAGGCGCCGGGACTTACCTTCGGCAAGCAGGAAAGCTTGATGGGTTTTCGCGGCGTGCCATCCTCGGATCTATACTTCGACAATTGCAACGTTGCTGTTGCGAACATCATCGTACCGGCAGGGGGTTTCAAGCGGTTGATGGAGGCGTTTGACCTGGAGCGCTGCGGTAATGCCACCATGGCGCTCGCGCAAGCCAGCGGCGCCCTCGAGGAAGTGGTTCGATACGTGCAGGAGCGGCAGCAGTTCGGCCGCGCAATCGTGGAATTTCAGGCGGTGCAGCTGCGCCTCGCGGAGATGCGCATCAAGGTGGATGCCGCAAGACTGCTGATTTGGCGTGCGGCGTGCAATGCGCAGGCCGGCATGCCGAGCATCCTCGAATCGTCTGTGGCGAAGTGCTTCGCCAATGAAATTGCGCGCGAAGTGACCGGGCACGCGGTCCAGCTGATGGGCGGTTATGGATATTCCCGCGAATACCCCATGGAGCGCCGGCTGCGCGATGCATGGGGCTGGGGCATCGCCGGCGGCGCCATCGACATCCAAAAGGTCAATATTGCCGCGGCGATGGTCGGCCGGCGCTTCGATCAACGCGGCCGCGGATGACCGGCCGCATAAAAACAAACAATCATGAATGTTTGTTTAAAATGATGAAGATACCTATACTTTGAGCCCGCGCGGCGGGGCGCCCATGCTGAAGGAGCGAGCGAATGGATCTGGGATTGCGGGGCAAGAAGGCTATCGTCACAGGAGCGACCAAGGGCATTGGCCGCGGTGTTATCGAGCTGCTGGTGGCAGAGGGTGCAGACGTGGGCTTCTGCGCCCGGACCGCTGACGAAGTTGCGGAAGCCGTCGCGGCGGTCAAACGGCCGGACGTCAACGTGTTCGGCGAAGCGGTCAACGTGCGCGACGGCGAGGCCTATAAGGCTTGGCTGGCGCGTGCAGTGACGGCGCTCGGCGGCTGCGATATTTTCATCCCCGCTGTGAGCGGCGGCGGCGGCATGGACAGCGAAAAGAACTGGGTGCGGAATTTCGAAGTCGACATGCTGCATACGGTGCGCGGCTGCGAGACCTTGATGCCGCACCTCGAAAAGTCCGGCACGGGATCCATCGTCATCATCGGCTCCACCAACGCGGTGGAGACATTTGCCGCGCCCATGGCCTACAACGCCATCAAGGCGGGATTGATCACGTATGCCAAGCAGCTGTCGCAGTTCGTCGGCAAGAAGCTGGTCCGGGTGAATGCGGTTTCGCCGGGCCCGATCTATTTCGAAGGCGGCGCGTGGGAGATGATCAAAGGGACCCAGCCCAAGTTCTACGACTGGGCGATCAAACAAATCCCCGGCGGCAAAATGGGCACGGTGGAAGAAATCGCACGCGTGATCGTATTCATTGCGAGCCCCGCTGCGAGCCTGATCACGGGTGCGAACGTCGTTGCCGACAATGGCTTCACGAAGCGCGTGCAATTGTGAACGAGCCGATGCAGGCGTTGCGTCGACGGTAAGCCGGATGCCAGTCACACCCATCAACGGCTATCTTGTCTGCGGCGGCTTGTACCACGATATGGACTATGCGCGCCTGGAACTGCTGAAACTGCTGGGCGAGCATGAGCGCATTAGGATGCAGGTGGCCGCGGATTATCGTGATGCCCGTGCGATTGCGGCGGCGGATTTCCTGGTGACTTATACCTGTGACGTCGCGCCCGATGAAGTGCAGCTGCAGGCTTTGCGGTCATTTTTGTCGGCCGGTCGCCGCTGGCTTGCGCTGCACGGCACGAATTCCGTGCTGCATTTTCTCAAAGGGCAGGGTTGGGATGCGCCGCGGACGACGCCGGCATTCATGGAGATGCTGGGCAGCCAATTCCTTGCGCATCCGCCGATCAAGCCTTACCGGGTTGAAATCAGCGATGCATCGCATCCGCTGGTCGCCGGTCTCGACGCCTTCGAGGCTGACGACGAACTGTACCTGTCCGAGTATCACGGTGCTCATCATGCGTTGCTGCACACGCACTACCGCGGCGAAGCGCCTGGGTTCGTCGCCCGGTTCTGGCCGGGCGTCGCGGCGGCGCATGGCGGTGATGGAAGCGACGACCGGCAGTTGGTGATGTACCTGCATCCGCATGCCGGAGGCGAGGTGTTGTACTGCACTCTGGGCCACTGCCGCGGTAAATACGATATGCGACCGATGATGGCCGAATATCCGACCGTGGAGCGAGGTAGTTGGAAGTTGCCCGTGTATCACGAGCTGCTGCGCCGGGGCATTCGTTGGGCAGCTGGGTTGCCCCACTAAAGGAAACCCATGTCCAACGATACCCCTACTCGGCACAATCAGCCCGCGGCTTCCAATCCCGGCGACGAACTGCACGCGCGCTCCAAGTCACCCGCCTTCACGCCGGTTCCTCGAGTGAAACCGGGTGCCGACGGGCGAACCAGCGTGCTGCCGGGAACTCCGCATACCAAGGAACCTGATCCCGAACTTGGCAACGACGTCATCGATCAGCGCCGTTACACGTCCCCCGAATTCATGCGACTGGAGTGGGAGCGTCTGTGGACCAAGGTTTGGCTGGTGGCCGGCCGGGCGCTCGACATGCCGGATCCCGGCGATTACATCGCCACCGAGGTGGGTGCGGAATCGATCATGGTCGTGCGCCAGACCGACGGCGGCGTTCGCGCCTTTT
>JBDUBO010000099.1:0-13949 GCA_040004115.1 Gammaproteobacteria bacterium
AGAACCGGCGCCCGGGGCGCAACCCCAAAACCGGTGAAGAAATTCCCATCAGCGCCCGTCGCGTTGTTACTTTCCGTCCAGGCCAGAAATTGAAGGCCCGCGTCGAGGCGTATGCTGGAACCAAGCAACAATAGCGAATTACCGCCGATCCCCGGGAAGCGGTACTTCACCATCGGCGAAGTAAGCGATCTGTGCGGCGTCAAACCGCATGTGCTGCGCTACTGGGAGCAGGAATTCCCGCAGCTAAAGCCCGTCAAACGCCGTGGCAACCGCCGCTACTATCAGCGCCAGGACGTGCTCATCATTCGCCAGATTCGCAGTCTGCTGTACGAACAGGGATTCACGATAGGCGGCGCGCGTAACCGCCTCACCGGCGATGATGCTCAGGTGGATCTCAATCAAAGCCAGCAGCTGATCCATCAGATGCGGCTGGAGCTCGAAGAGCTCATCAAGATCCTGCGTCGCTAGGGGCCGTTTGGGCTATGATTCGCATCCGGTCGGGGCGTGGCGCAGCCTGGTAGCGCACTTGCATGGGGTGCAAGGGGTCGCAAGTTCGAATCTTGTCGCCCCGACCAATTACTCACGCGATATGAGATTTCGGCTTGGGTACACTCTTCTCGCGTTTTCGCTAGTCGGAAACCCGGCGCCATCCGATAGCCAAGCCATTTTCAACCTCCATTCCAATGCCACCGGCGCTAACCTTACCGTTGGTGATCCACGACGCATTGTAGAAGGCTCCTGCCTTTTCGATGACCAGGTCATATTCATCCGAAAACTTTCCCTGCTCGTCGTAATAGCGGACGTGGTAGTGCCCGGCGAAGCCGTCCTTCGGTCCTCCCGTCGCCAGGCCCTTGCCGCTGTAGATGTTCTGGTAGGTCCATCGAGCGTTTAATGTTCCGGGCACATCGCCTTTGGAATATAAAACAAAGCCGATATTCAATGCCTTTTGGGTTTCTGCTGCCAAAGCCACTGATGCGCCACCGGAGGCCAACACTGACGCGGTCAACGAGGCCGCGATGAATAAGGATCTAAGCAAGCGAAGTCCGGCTCGGACGCTACTCGGCCGGCACGACCAGGCGCGAGCTGCGCTACGCGTGGAGCTATGGCCTCGTAGTGGCGGGTCCTTCCAGATTGTTTTTCGCTACCGCAGGTGTGCTCGCCCCGTTCCATACCAAGCGCCCTTTCATGATGTTGTAGTGGCCGGGTGCGGAGCAAAAATAGCTGTAGCTCGTTCCGGCGTTAAGCTGCGCGGTGGAAAACCAAACCGTAGTGCTCTCGCCGCCGCCGATAACCTTGGTGGCAGCGACTATGCGCGTGTCGCCGGGCTTCTGATAGTTGTTTGAGATGCCTGCGCTCATTCCGGCGTTGGCGACCGAGGCGACGTCGGCTGATTTGGTGAGAACCCAATCGTGGCCCATGGCGTTCGCGGGTAGCTTGCCGGTGTGGTGCAGGGTCACCTCTACTTCGGTGCATTGCGCCTCGAGCTGCAGGGTCTGCTGTTCGAAGCGCATCAGGTCGGTCGCGTTGACGTTGAGCTGGCACACATCAGCCATGCTCAATCCCGAGAGCAGGAAAAACACGGTGCTATATATCCATTTCATGATGCTTCCCCTTACAGTGCAAACCAAAAGAACCCGAACAGTGTGTTGTTGTCGGAGGCGGAACGGCCGAATCCGTCGTAGTTGGCGCCGGCGCCGTTGAAACGTTCATAGCCCGTGTACTGCACTCCCACTCGAAGGTTCAGCCAGGGCCTAGCAAAGGAATCGATCTTGCCGAACGGGATGTACTCGAGCAACAGGGTGTAGCCGCGGCTGTCGGGCGAACCGGCGTTGCTGCCAAAGACTGGCGCCGGCGTGTACAGACCCATATCGGTGCTGCCGTTGGTATTGAACAACCCAAGGGTGGTCGCCCAAGTCTGCTGATAAGCGTAAGTCACATCCAAGCTCACCGTATTCAAATGGTTGGAATTGTTCGCGGAATCTCCCGCGGAAAAACTTGCGTCGAGCGTTTGCGACTCATGAATTGCAGCGAAGTTGACGGCGAGCGCATGGCCGCTGTCGTTACTGAACTGATACGTGGCGTCAAAGCCGATATCGTTGAAGCGATCAGTTGCGGCTTGCAGGGGATCTGGCCTGTACTTACTGTTGAGGCCAACCAGGCCCGCGGAAAAATACTGCTCGCCTAGATCCATTTGCCAGGTCGCCCGCCAGTACGGAGCAGCCCCTTGCATGTTCGGATTGGAATCGGCCCCCACGCCGCTTCTGCTCAACCAGGCATTGGACAGAGGCCTATAGAAGCCGCCTTCCAGGTAGAAGTGATCGTCGACCATGGCGTAGGCGGTAGCGCCCAACACCAATTGCGCGAGGCCGCCGCTGATGACCGGTGCGGCTGCCGGTGTCGGCGCGAGGGCCGACGAAATGTAAGGAAATCCCCACGACGGCGTGGAGTTCCATAGATCCTGTATGGTGGGGGAGTTGTTGACCGAGACACCGAACACCACACTCTTATTGCCGATCGTGGTCGAATGCGCATAACGCACGTCGAGGTTGTCCCAGCTGGTGTGCCGGTCCTCGCCGCTGTAAGTCACTTGAACGAACGCTCCGACGTCTTTGGTGATGCGGCCACCATAAAAGAGACTGACCTGATCGACCGACAGATTGTCGTTGAGCGCAAAGTGATCGGCGGGGGGATCCACCTGGTCTTTTGAAGTATGAGTAAAGCCACCCTGTACCATCAGTGCGACCGGGGGGATCGGCGGCGTGACATCCCCCCATACGTAGCCGTTCAGCTTGAATTGTCGACCGTACGACGTGAGTGCCGGGCCGTAGGCCACCGTGTGACATTGAGCGCAGGGCTTCCCTGTTTGGCGCGCGAAACTGGGCAGTGCATGCGCGGGTGCGCTGGTCAGAACGACCCAAACAAATGTGAGAAGGTATGCGATCCCTCGATTTGGGCGTGCTGCGAACGCAATTGTATTGCGCAGCCGTATCGCGAATTTATTTTTATAGTGGTTCAAACCTTTCCCTCGTAAAGTGGTACTCACGCATTGCAGCGCGTGATATACCTCATTTTTCGTGCGGCACAACATTGCACCGCTTCCCAATTACGTTGATGCACGTCGCAGTAATTACGTAGGAAATATGACCGCGTGTGGGAGCGTGCGCTATACGGTTCAATGGGTAGGGTGAACTACAGTGCTGGAGACGATTCATCTGTAATTGCAGTATGAAACGGGGTTTATGACCGCCCCTCGGTCATTGCGCTGCAGATCCGGACGAGACGTCCGCCGCGCGAATCCACTCATCGCGCCAATTGAGTTCAACAATCCACCGAGCCGCAAATAGCGCGACGGACTCAAGCCAAGCGAGACAGTCGGTGTACGCGCCGGCGTCCAACAGATCCGATGATCAGGTCGGCGCCGCAGGCTCTAGCAATGCCGGCTTGTTGTTCTTCGGCGAGTTGACCATGGCGCTCACTTCGTAGGCGGCCATCAGGCTGCCGTCATACGGCTGCAGCACGCTGCGCGCCTCATCGGCTGTACCATTGAGCCAAGGTTCCTGATCGTCCTTGCGCAATATCGCGGGCATACGATACGGGTTACTGCCACCGTTGTGGATCTCGCGCATCAGCTCATTGCCGGGCATGGTGATATGCACACAGGATTCAACCACTGTGCCGTCTGCCTTCACCGATTTGTCCCACAGACCTGCGAACGCAAATAGCGGTTGGTTCTTCAGGTGGATGTAATACGGTGCCTTGCGTCCGGCGGCGTCCAGGTGCCACTCGTAAAACCCCGTAGCCACTTGCAGGCATCGTTGGCCGCGCTGCCACGGACCCCGATACGAGGCTGATGTTTCCACCGTCTCGATGCGCGCGTTGATGGTCGAGTACTTTCCCGGCTCGCCCTTGGCAAAGAATGGAATCAAGCCCCACCGCACGCGCAATCCCTGCCGCACTCCGTCGACGCTGCGGATGATGGGCACTTGCTGGGTGGGCGCGACGTTGTAACTCGGGGGAAACTGCCACTCGGTGCGCACGAGGTTGAACTCGCGTTCAATTGACGCTTCGTCGGGTGACACGTACCGGCCGCACATGGACGCAGGCTAACAGCCACAGCGGTATTGTTCTACACTAAGCCGCCGGTTTGACGGTGCAGGGAGGAGCGGACCATGACTGGGGACAATTCGCATCGCGTTTGGGTCGGGTCACCGATGGTATTGGCGGCCTGCTGTTGCATGGGGGCGTCGGCGAAAGCAGCCGACACGACGCTGGCATGCCTGCTGGAGGACAGCGTCTCGCACGCTCAGCGCGCTTTGGAAATTAGCTTCAACGAGCGTGCGCAGTACGTCACCGTCAATGGGAAAACGGCCGTCGCGGACATTTCGGACACACGGATTACGTTCCGGGTCGAATTGTCGGACCGCGTGCCGCTGGATTTTGCCCTCGATAGGGCGTCGGGCGTCATCAACATCGTATCCACCGCAAGCTCAGCCAAGACGCGGGTGATTTACTCCGGACAATGCAAGATCCTCGATCCGACGTAAACGCGTCACCCTAGACCGGCATTCCTCTTGATCGTCAGACCGATGGCGGACCAGTCGATGTCTTCGCCTTCCTGGGCGATGGTCTGCAGGAGGTGGTCGCGCAGCACGCTGAGCAGGGGCATGGGCACCCGCAGAGCCTCCGCGGATTGCCCGACCAGCCGCATGTCCTTGAGTCCGAGCGGTGCGGCGAAACCCGCGGGCCGGTAGTTGTCGGCGGCGAGAATGGCGCTGTAATTACGATACACCGGTGAGTCGAAAAGCGTGCCGGTCAAGATTTCCAGCAGCTGCGTCTTCGCAACGCCGCCTTTTTGCGCGAGCGCCATGGCCTCGCCCAGTGCCTCGATTGCCGACAGAACCATGAAATTGCCACAGAGCTTCACCAGGCTGGCGGCGGACGGCGTCTCTCCAAGATAGAAGACGCGCTGGCTGATCGCGTCGAACAGGGGGCTTGCGGTCTGAAAGTCAGCGGGATCGCCGGCAGCAACCACGAACAATTTCGCAGCCGCGGCGGCCTCGGGCCGGCCGAATACCGGTGCGCACAGAAAATGTTGCCCCTGGGCGCGATGCAGCGCGGTAATCCGCTCAGCAGTAGCCACTGCGATGGTGCTCATCGAGACATGCAGCGCTCCCGCCCTGAGGCCCGCCGCAAGGCCGTTCTCGCCGCCGAGCACCGAATTCAGCGCGGCGTCATCCGCCAACATGGTGAACACAACCTCGCTGCGGCTCGCGACCGCCTTGGGGTTTGCGGCCAGCATGGCGCCTGAGTCCTCGAGCATTCGCGCCTTATCGGCGCTGCGGTTCCACACCGCCACGTCATTTCCGGCTCGCAGCAGATTGGCGGCGATCGCGGCACCCATGTTGCCCAACCCTATGAATCCGATTCGCATGGAGGCTTCTCCTGTCAAGGATTTCAATGCTACCGAATTTCGGTCAACTCGCGCAGAAAGGCCGCCTCGTCGCCCGGTGGCCGGTCGAATTCGCGGGCGTGTCGATGGCCGGCGTATACGGCGGCGGCGATGGTGCTGGGCGCCAAACAATCGCCGATGGCAGCAATCGAGACTATGCCTGCGGCAGTGACCTGCGGAGATAGTGCGCCCAGGGATATCGCGAGCTCATCGATGGCAAGGCGCGAGGTGACCGTGACAACGGATGCGGCGGTCGCGCTGCTCACGCTTCCGGTGTAGGTGCATTCGAGCCGCACTCGCGAGCCGTCGAATTCCACGATATTCCGGTTGGTATGGATGGCGACGCCGAGGTCGAGCAGCCGTTTCTGAATGGCATGCTGTTCCAGCGTGTTGGCGGTCCATGCCGACACCCGCTCGGAGGGCGTGGCGAGCGCGACGTCGAGACCCTGCAGGCGCAGCTTTTCCGCGAGCACCGCGCCCAAGTAGTAGTGATCGTCGTCGAAGATCACGACGGGTCCGAGCGGCGGCGTTCCGTCCATCAATTCGTCCGGGGTGAGCACGGCATGCGCTGCGTCGAACCCGGGAATGGGCCGGCCGTTGGCACGGCCGACGCCGTCGCGCCGCCAGCGCGAGCCGGTGGCGAGCACCACACGGGTGGCACCGAATTCCAGTATTTCCCCGGCGGTAACGTGGCTGCCGCGCAGAATTTCGACGTTCGGCATTTTGTTCAGTTGATTGAGCCGGTAGTCGCGCACCCGCGCCCAGGCGGCAAGACCTGGCAGGCGCGATTCGCGTGTGACCCGGCCGCCCAATTCCTTCCCGGACTCGGTGAGATGCACTGAGTAACCGCGCCTACCTAAGACTCGGGCGCACTCGAGACCTGCCGGGCCGGCGCCGATGATCAAGAAAGTGTCGTTGCCGGAACGCGGCGGGACATTTTCCGGATGCCAGCCTTTGCGCCACTCCTCGCCCATGGTGGGATTCTGAGTGCAGCGGATGGGTGTCATGGTGTGATCGCCGGTGACGCAGACGTTGCAGCCGATGCACTCGCGGATGTCGTCGACGTCGCCATTCTCGATTTTCTTGGGTAAGAAGGGATCAGCGATGGAGGGGCGGGCGGCGCCGATGAAGTCGAGAACTCCGCGCCGAATCTGCGACACCATGGTGTCCGGCGAGGTAAATCGCCCGACCCCGACCACGGGCTTGGTGGTGACCGTTTTGACAAAGCGGACGAATTCTTCCTGGCAGCCTTCGGCGGCGAAGCGCGAGGACTTCGAGTCGTTGGACCAGTCGCTGATGTTGACGTCCCACAGGTCGGGCAGCTCCGCCAGCATGGCGATGACCTCGCGGCCTTCGGACTCGGCGGAAATTCCGTCGGCGCCCCGCAATTCATCGACCGCGAATCGCACGGCGACGGCGCAGTCGCCGCCGACCGCTTCCTTGGTGTCTTCGATGAGCTCACGCAGCAGGCGCGCGCGGTTGATCAGGCTACCGCCGTACTCGTCCGTGCGGTGATTGTGACGGCGCTGCAGAAAGTGCATCGCCAGGGACAGGCTGTGGCCGGCGTAGACGTAGATGATGTTGAATCCCGCGACCCGAGCACGCAATGCTGCGTCCCGGTGCCAGCGGCGGTAGCTGCGAATATCGGCCTTGGTCATGCCGCGCGCCTGCGCCGGCGCATAACTTGAGGGATTGATGATTGGACTGGGAGCGAGGGAGACCTCCCGCGAGTAATGATTGGGCGCACACATGCCCGCGTGCGCCAGCTCGATTGCGGCCAGGGCGCCGTGGCGATGGATGGCATCTGTCATGAGGGCGAGCGCCGGCACATCGTGGTCATCCCACAATCGGCCCTCGATGTACGGGGAGATGTCGCTCGACGGGTGGATCTCGACTTCTTCGGTGCTCACCACGGCCCAGCCGCCTTCGGCTTTCACGCCGCGCATGGCGGCGTGGGCCTGTGGCCTGACATAGCCCATGCCGTTGCAATGAGGTACCTGGAAGAATCGGTTCTTCGCGACCAGAGGACCGATGGTCACCGGCTCGAACAAAATGTCGAAGCGAGAGTCGCGTGTCACTGTGCATCTCCTGTACGTGATCTCATCGAAGCCGCAGCCTTTCTCCGTAGCCGGTCAATTCCAAGTAGCCGCGCCCGACCGGAAGCCGCTTCTCATACGCGCGAACCGCGCCTTCCCAATAGATCGCTCCCGTCGACAGCCGCGTGTCATTCTCCTGATCATCGATCAGGGGTTGAAGCTCGAACTCGCGGTTACCCGCACGCACCCGCCATTGCACGGGATAGGTAATTTGCGTCCGCGGCGAGGTCCATCGGCGCCCGGCACGAAATTCGACGTCGCCGGCCCCCAGGACCTGCACCTGGCCGTCCTTGCTGCGCAGCGTCCCGCCGGACCAGCGCGATTCGTCCCGTGGACCGCGGATGCGGAAGGCCATGAGCGCCGCGCCATCATCCAAGTTGATGCCGATCCAGTCCCAACCTACTGACTCGGTATCGAGGTATTCGCTCGACCATTCATGATCCAGCCACGCTTCGCCGCTGACGCGATCGCCGCTGCCCTTGCGCTCGATCGCGCCTGTCACGCGCAGGTGCGGCAGGCTGTAATAGTAGCTCGCCGCCGACGCCGCAGGTCCCTTGCGGCTGAACCCGGCGTCGCCGTTCAGGAGAACGGCCTGGGTCTCGGCGAGCGTGAGTGCGAAAGTGAAATCGTCCGCCTCGATCTTCGCTGAATACGTGGACAGGCGCTTTGCCCAATTGCTAGTCGAATAGCCGGGCGAATTACCGGCCTGTCCGCCCGCCGCGTCGCGGCGCAGCGACCAACCATCGATGTGCACATCGGTATCGCCGGTGGCGGCCTCGGCAAGGCCCAATCCGGCGCGGCGTATACGCTGGTCCTGCCACAGCCGGCCGCGTTTCAGATCGCTGATGGCGCTGTGTGCAATGAGCAGTTGATGGGCTGCAAAGGCGCTGGGATTGCCGTCATCGATGCCGGGCTTGGTGCGAAAGAAAGTAATTTGAAAACCCAGCGACTCGCCATGTTCGGTGCGCAGCCAGCCGGTGACGTACCACCACTCGGTACGAAATTGCGGATGGCTGCCGTAATCGGCAGGAAACATCAGCGGCTTATTCGACGTCACAATCGCATACGAAGGCGCGGCTGAATCCGAGGTCGCGCCGCTGCTCGCCGGTGCACCGCCGATTGCTAAGGCGCCGACGATTGCCGTCGCGGTGACGAGTGCAATTCTCATCGGCTACCAATCCTCGCGCACAGCCTGCACCGCGTCCTGACTCATGGCGGCGCGCCCACTCCAAATCGCGGTGAACGCCGCGGCGGCGATCAGTGTGAGGCTGAGGACGGCGAGTTGCCACGCGGGAATGGCCAGATCGATGCTCCAGTTGAAGGATTGGCGGTTGATGACGTACACCAGGACCAGACTCAATGCGACGCCGAGGACGAGGCCATAGAGCACTCCGAAGGCGCTGGTGAGCGTGCCTTCGCTTGCCAGCATGCCGACAACCTGCCGGCGCAGCATGCCTATGTGACGCAGCATGCCGAATTCGGCGCGGCGGGCGAGGGCGGTGGAACTCGCAGCAAAGCTCACGCCGGTGAGGCCGATGATGACGGCGATGGCCTCGAGTGCATACGTGATCGCGAAGGCCCGATCGAAGATTTGCAAGGAGCGCTCGCGCAGCGCGGTGCTGGTCATTATCTCCAGTGAATCGCCGCGCGCAAAGCGGGCGCGCAGCGCCGTCTCCGTTACAGCGGCGTTGGCGCCGGGCGCCAACCAGAGCGAGCCCTCGTTGGCACCGGCATCGCCGGTGGCGGCAAGATAGGCGGGACGCGATATCACAATAGAGCCCGTGGTGCGCGCGTAGTCGCGCCAGATTCCGGCCACGGTGAATTGCCGGCTGCGGCCGGCGAGCGGCAGGTCTATCCGGTCGCCGACCTTGTAGCCGTACAAGTCGGCCAGCGCCTCGGAGATCCACGCCGGCTCTGCGCTCGCAGGAAAAAGCGCTGCGGTGCGTTGCTGTTGGGGCTTGGCACTTTGCAACAGCGGCAATTCCGCCGCCGCTTGTGCCGCCGTTGCGCCGCGCGCGATCAGAGTGATGGGAGCGCGCGCCGGGTCGAGCAGCAGCGGGCGCGTGCGGCGAAACTCGATGCGCGATATGCCGGCAACCGTCGCGAGCCCTGTCTGTTCGGCTGCGGACCAATACGCCGTGTCGTTGCCGTAGGGTTCACGCAGCTGTATGTCCGCCGGCAGAAGTTTAACCAGCCAGTGCTCGAAGGAGATCCTAAATGAGTACACCATGATGGCCATGGCTACCATCAGGCTGAAACTCACGATGATGGAGGCAAGACTCAGGGTCGACAGGCCGACGTTTTCGCGCAGCTGCGCGACGGCCGCATCGAACATCACGCGGTGGGTGCGCGGCGCGAGATTCAAGGCGCTCATGGTCAAGCTCGGCACCAACAACACCGCGCCGAAAAGCAGTGAAGCAATCGCTGCGTAGCCAAGTACCGGCAAGCCGCCCAGGGGCGGTAATCGCGACAGCCATGCACCGATCCCAAGCAGCGCAATGCCGGCATAGGTGCTGCGCTTAGCCGCCACGGAGTAGTCGTCGTTGCCGCCCTTGAGGGAACGCGCCGTCGATTGCCGTGCCGCGGCGCGGGCCGGCAACCAGGAACCAACGCCGGTCACCGCGGTGCCCATCAAGAAGAACGCCAGCAGGGGCAGGGGTGCCGCAAGCAGCGACGCACCCATGGCGCGCAATTGGCCGTTGCCCAAATCCCCGGTCAAAAATCGCAGAATGCCGGCGGCGATTCCCAGGGCGAGAAATACGCCAAGCAACGAGCCGACGACGCCGAGGGCAACGCCTTCGCCGGTCAGCGCACGCTGCAATTGACCCCGCGTAACCCCGAGCGCCCGCAGCAATGCCAGCGAGCGGCGCCGGCGCAGCACCGACAGCGACTGAGTGGAGAATACCAAGAACGCTCCGGTCCACAGCGCCACCAGAGCCAGCATATTCAGATTCACCCGGTACGCCCGGGTCACCGATAGCGCTCGGTCGCGCTCGACCTGCGGCACGACGGCAAGCACACCGATGGGCAAGCGCGGCCGCAAAGCACGGCGATAGGCATCGACATTGTTGCCAGGTTTCAATCGCAGGTCGATGCGATTCAAGCGGCCGAGCTGCTCGAAGGTCCACTGCGCCGAGGCGATGTCCATCAACCCTAAGGATTGCGAGTAGCTTCCTTCGGACAAGATTCCGACCACGTGCAGCGTCTTCGGCGCGCTGCCGACAATGACTTGCAGGGAGTCGCCGCGACCGACATGCAATTCCTGCGCGGCGCTGCTGCTCAAGTAAATGCTGTCGGGATGAAGCAGCGCAAAAATTCCACCGCCGATGTCGCCGAGGAGCGCGGGCTGCAGCGACGCCGCACGGAAGGGGTCGATCCCCAGCACCTTGAGCGTCTCGCGCCGTCCCGGCACAGCCACCTCCAACTCCAGCACCGGACTCGCGACGTCTACCGCGTTGTCGGCGGCCAATCGAACGAATAACTGTTCGGGAAACCCTTCGCGAGGCCCGCGCACCACCACATCGGCTTCACCGACCAGGCGTTTAGTTGCCAAGCCGAATTCATTGAGCGCGGCCAAGTTGACCAAAAATACGGCCGCACCCAGCGACACACCGAGGGCGATTGCCAGCACCGTGACCAGCAGTCGGATCGGCGATTCTCGCAGTTGCGCCAGCAGCAGAACGCGCCAAATGGCGAACGCCCCACCCGTATCGCCGCGCATGCTCACGCGCCCGGCTCGAAAGGCTTCAAGCCGCCGACGTCGAGCACCAGAATGCGATCCGCCGTGTCGGCCGCGGTGCGCGAATGAGTGATGAGTATGCCGGCGCCGGCATTTGCTTTGATCTGGGTGCGCAGCAACTCCAGGGTCTGTGCCGCGGTGCGCGGATCGAGATTACCCGTCGGCTCGTCGGCCAGCAGCAGCCGCGGCCGATGCACCAGCGCGCGCGCGATGGCGATGCGCTGCACTTCACCACCTGACAATTCTCGCGCAAGACGTTTGGCGAGCGGTGCAATGCCCACCGCAGCCAACATCTCGAGCGTGCGCCGGCTGCGTTCGGGTTCCTGCACCTGAAGAAGGTCGAGCGGCAGGGCGACGTTCTGTTCCACGCTCAGGTAGGGCAGCACGTGAAACGCTTGGAAGACGAATCCAACCGCTCTACGGCGCAGCACCGTGACGGCGTCGTCGTCCAAAGTGGCTAGATCGATTCCTTCGAGCAGCACTCGGCCGGAGTCCGGCTGATCGAGGCCGGCCAGCAAATTGAGCAGCGTCGACTTGCCGACCCCTGATTCACCCATGATGGCGAGGTACTCGCCGGATCGAAGCTCAAGGTCGATGCCGTCGAGTATCGCAGGGCGATCCGGCGCATAGCGCTTGCTCAGTTTCTCGAGCCGCACCACCGCGGCAGCGGCCGGGGCGCCGTCCATGGTCAAGGGCGGCGTCCCGCCTGTCTCAAGCGGCGTCGACTCCGATGATGGCTTTGACCTCGAGGAAGTCACGCAGGCCGAACTCTCCGTATTCACGTCCATTGCCGGAGGCCTTGAATCCGCCGAAGGGAGTCTGCATGTCGCCGGACGCGCCGTTCAGCGCGACCTGGCCTGCGCGGATGCGATTGCCGACGCGGCGCGCGCGCACCATATCCTGCGACCAGACATACGCGGCGAGACCATAGGGCGTGTCGTTGGCAATCTGCACTGCTTCTTCTTCGGTTTGGTAGGGCAGGATGCACAGCACCGGCCCGAATATCTCCTCGCGCGCTATGGTCATGTCGTTGCGTACATTGGAGAAAATCGTCGGCTTGACGAAGTAGCCTTTTGGCAATCCGACAGGCCGACCGGCGCCGCCGGTAATGAGGTGCGCCCCCTCGGCGATTCCCTTCTCGATATATCCCTCGACGCGCTCGAACTGCAATTTGGAGACCACCGGGCCGACGGTGGTTTTTTCGGAAGCCGGATCGCCCACCACAACCTTGGTTTCGGCGATGCGTTTGGCGATGGCTTCCACTTCCGCCATCTTGCCGGCCGGCACCAACATGCGCGTGGGCGCGTTGCAGGACTGGCCGGAATTTTGGAACACATGCAACACGCTTTGTTTGACGGCACGTTCGAAATCAGCGTCATCCAACAGCACATTGGGCGATTTGCCGCCCAATTCCTGGTGCACCCGCTTGACCGACGCCGCGGCGCTGCGCGCGACCTCGGTGCCGGCACGGGTTGACCCGGTAAACGACACCATGTCGACTTCACGATGCGACGTCAGCGGTGCGCCGACACCCTGGCCATCGCCGTTGATGAGATTGAAGACGCCGGCGGGAACACCGGCCTCGTGCATGACCGTGGCCCACAAAATGGCGCTGAACGGCGAATACTCCGAGGGCTTGAGCACCATGGTGCAGCCCGCGGCGAGCGCCGGAATTACTTTGGCGGCGACTTGGTTCATCGGCCAGTTCCACGGCGTAATCAAAGCGCACACGCCCACGGGTTCTTGCACCAGCCGTACGTTGCCGCGCATCTCTTCGAATTTGAAGGTTTTCAACACCTCGATCATGGCGCTGATGTGACCGATGCCGATCCGCGTCTGCGAGCCCTTGGCGAGCGTCATGGGCGCGCCCATTTCGGTGGAAATCGCTTGTGCGATCTCATCGTAGTGAGCCTTGTAGGCAGTGAGAATGCGCTCCATCAGGGCCAGACGCTCGGCCGGTGTGGAACGCGAATAGCCGTCGAAAGCGCGCCTTGCCGCAGCGACCGCCAGGTCCACATCCTTGGGACCGCCCATCGAGATCACGCCGGCAGGCGCTTCGGTGGCCGGGTTGATCACCGTGAACTCTTTCGGTTCGATGGGATTTACCCAGGCGCCGTCGATGTAGAATTGGCGATTGTCGTACAACATTATATTGCCCCTAAAATTCGTTGAAACCTGGCGGTCATTCTACAGGGCGGCGGCTGGGACCGCTGTTAATGTGTCGCCAGCCACCGACGATTGGTGCCGCCAGGCGGAACAAATGAGAATTCGTGGACCTTTGCGGCCATGGTTCTCGGACTGGCCTACCTACTCTTGCTAGTCTTAGTGGAGAGAATCGCCACGGGCTTTGGAGAGCGGTTCGGCCCCGTCACGTCGGATTTGGAGTTTTTTATGTCTGGAATCGGAAGACTGCGGTGCATGCTGGCATTGGCCTGTGCCATGTGTATGGCAGCAGGGCTCGCCGCCGCCGCCGCCGCCGCGGCACCGGAATGGAACCCCGTACGAACTCATGCCGTTCAGCTTGGGCCTGAAGCCAAGCGCCTGGTCGTGGGCTTTCGCGCCACGGCCGGCAATGCCGTGGTTAAGACGATCCACACCCGAATGCGAGCCCAAAGCGTGACCATTACTCAAGCGGTGACCACGGATGCGGACGTTGCCGGTCTCG